>JAILPP010000089.1 GCA_024699425.1 Oscillospiraceae bacterium
GCCTTGATATTCTGGAGTTCCTCCATCAGTTCGGTATCAATATGCAGCCGTCCTGCGGTATCGAGCAGCACATAGTCATGACCGTAGTCCTTTGCATAGCGGACAGCCTGCTTTGCGATGATAACAGGGTCGATCTGTCCCATTTCAAAGACCTTGACCCCTGCCTTTTCCCCGACGACCTGAAGCTGCTGGATCGCAGCGGGACGGTAAATATCGCAGGCTGCCAGCATGGGACGGTGACCCTCGGCTTTGAGCATCTTGGCGAGCTTTGCCGAGTGTGTGGTTTTACCCGAACCTTGCAGACCGCACATCATGATGATCGTGGGGGGCTTGGAAGCCGTTGCAAGGCGGGCGTTATCGTTACCCATGAGGGAGATGAGTTCTTCATTGACGATCTTGACGACCTGCTGTGCAGGTGTCAGGCTGGAGAGTACCTCTTCACCGACCGCCTTTTCCGTGACCTTTGCCACGAAATCCTTGACAACTTTATAGCTGACATCGGCTTCGAGCAGTGCAAGGCGCACCTCACGCATAGCCTCCTTGACATCACTTTCGGTCAGTCTGCCGTGGGATTTCAGCCGCTTAAAGACGTTATTCAGCTTTTCGGAAAGTCCTTCAAATGCCATAAGCGTTTCCTCTTTCTATCAAACGATCAAATTCTGTCCGAAGCGCTGCGGATCTGTTACAGCAGCTCCAGTCCTTTCTGCACCAGTTCCGGGATCTGCCCGGTCTGTCCGTTATCGCAGGACTGTCGGATCGCTTCGAGACAGCGGCGCATTGCCCTGATTCTTTCTGCCATGCCGAGCTTCTGTTCTGTGGAGAGCAGCAGACTTTCGGAATGACGGAGGCTGTCACGGACTGCCTGCCGTGTAATGTCACGCATCTGCGCAATTTCGGAAAGGGACAAGTCCTCATTGTAATACAGTTCTGCCAGATCACGCTGCCGATCCGTCAGCAGTTCGCCATAGCAGTCGAGCAGCAGCACAAGCTCCAGATTCTTTGCCATGCGACCACTCCCTCTGTAAAGTATTTCTGCTTTCCGGATCTTATTCAGTATACCACATTTCGGGTGGAAAGTCAAGCAGCTTTACAAATTTTCCGAATTTTGTCGCAGTACACAAAAAAGCAGTCCCCCGCAAGCGGAGGACTGTCTGATCTGTTAATTCGGACGGAAAGAATCCATCCATGCGAAGATCGAATCCTGATATTTCGCATATTTGCCGACGGGTGTGATGACCTGCACGACATACATACCGTTATTGGAAACGTAGTAGGCTGAAACATATTTCACCTTGCTGTTGCCGAAGAATGCGCCGGGAACGTCCATTTCGGTTTCGGTGTAGCACATATTGCCCCGTTCCTGAATGGCAGCGCCCTCCCCTGCAAAGGCGGGCAGCAGCGATTTGAGCTGTTCCGCAACTTTCTTGCGTTTGAGATATTTTTTCTGTTCCGCCGTAAACTGGAACGTGCCGATATTCATCATCACGTCACCTGTGCGGTAAGTGCCGAGGTCAGTCACGTTGCCCATATCCATCTTGAAATCAATTTCTTTCATACTTTTGGGGCGTGTCATCTGATAATGTGCGGTGGAAACGGTTTCCCATTTTGTAGGATCGGTGATATTGCTGCCCGCACCGAGGAGCATGGAAACAATAACAGCGATTATGACCGCAAACACGGCAATACCCGCAATAACGGCAATGAGCATTGTCTTGCCTGACGAGCTGTTGACGTTCAGATCGCCTGCGCCGCCGTTGTAGTCATATTCATAGCCGCCCTGACTGTTGCTGACGGTATTGCCGCACTGACAGAACATCTGACCGGGGGGAAGTTCTCTGCCGCATACATTACATCTCATAGGAAGCCCTCCTTCGCAAAAACGATTTCGATGTTTCCATTATAACACAAAATACATACTTTGTCAATACTGTATTAACAATTTTACTTTACGGCTTCATCAGGCGGTCAATGGCGTTGCTGTTGAGTTTGGTATTCAGCCGCAGGCGTTCCGCTTCCTTTTCCATGCGGTCAAGTTCTTCGGCGCAGCGGTGAAACCGTCTGATATTCAGTTCCTGTTCGTTTTGCAGTTCGGTGGTATTTTTTTTGAGTTCATCGAGTTCTTTGCGCATCGTTCTGACAAGATCCATCATATCTCCGAGATGCCCCGCAAGCACCTCGATCTGACGGGACAGCGAGGCATTTTCCTTTTGCAGTTCCGCATTGAGACGATTCTGATTTTCGCCGAATTCCCGCAGTGTCTGCGGCAGGCGGGTCAGGCTTTCCTGTCCCGGATAGGTTTTGTTGTTCATAGCCTTTCCCCTTATCGCAGTCCGTAATTTCTGCGGTTGTGATCGAGCATCGTGCGCAGCGTTTCCTCCAGCGGATACTGCGGCGCATAGCCGGTATCTTCCCGCAGTTTAGTAATATCCGCTTCAATGCACGGCACATCGGAAGGGCGCATTCTCCGTGCGTCCTGTTCGACAGCGATTGATTCCGTGCTGAGATCCAGCAGAATATCGAGCAGCTCCTGTATGGAAACCGCCCTGCCGCTGCCGACATTGTACGTTTCGCCCGTAATGCCCTTCTGCATGAGGAGCGTATAGGCACGGACAATATCCCGCACGTCCGAGAAATCCCGTTTTGCCGACAGATTCCCGACCCGCATGACAGGCGGACGGAGTTTCGCTTCCATTTCTGCGATCTGCAAGGCGAAATCCGCCGCCACGAACACGGGCGACTGTCCCACGCCGATATGATTGAACGCCCTGACCATCACGACCGCCATGCCGTAAGCCTTTGCATAGACACTGCCGAGCATATTCTGGCAGGCTTTGGTCACTGCGTAGACATTTCCGGGGTGCAGCACTTCCGTCTCTGCGATCGGGGCGGCATCTTTCTGCGTATAGCCGTACTCCTCCCCCGAACCGATCAGCAGGATACGGGGGTAATATTCCGGAATGCTCCGCACCGCTTCGAGCAGATGCAGTGTACCCTTGATATTCACATCAATCGTCTGTTCAGGTTTTTTCCACGAAAGGGCGACAGAGCTTTGTGCCGCAAGGTGATAGATCTGCGGCGGGCGATGCTGTGCAAGGAGACTGCGCACGGCATTCTGACTGCCCAGATCGAGATCGAACACGTCCACGCCGTCAACTCTGATTTTTTCATGCGGCAGTTTGGTCGCACCGGGCAGTTTTCCCTCTGCAAGAAGCTGTCGGAGCAGATAGCTCCCGACAAATCCGCCCGCACCGATGACCAGTGTATCCAAATTCCATCAACTCCTCTGCTTTCCGGCAAGTACGTCCCATATCTGCTGCATAATGCTGTCCGGCGCATAGCAGCGGCGGACTTTTTCGGCGGCATTTCTGCCATATTTCTCCCGCAGTGCCGGACTGTCTGCGAGTTTCTGAACGGCTTTTGCAAGGGCATCTGCATTTTTCGGCGGAACGGTCAGACCTGTCTCTCCATGTTTGCTGACATAGGGAACGCCCGTCGGAAGTGCCGTGTTGATGACGGGTTTTCCGCACGCCATTGCTTCCTGCTGTACGATGCCGAACGCTTCGGAATTTTCCACCGACGGCAGGACGAACAGATCACAGTCCGCAAATGCCGCTTTCAGGTCACCATCGGAGAGCCGTCCCAGAAAATGCACAGGCAAGCCTTTTGCCTGCTGTTTCAGTTCGGATTCGAGTTTTCCCGTCCCGCAGATGAACAGCTCACACCCCCGCACCTGACGGAACGCTTCGATCAGATAGGAAACGCCCTTATAATACACGAGCCGCCCCGCAAACAGGACTTTGACTGCCCCGTTTTGCTTCGGGATCAGCACGGGGGAATGCTTTGTCTGCGTGTAGCGCTCCATTGCAAGCGGATAGGGAATGATATGGCATTTACTGCGAAATTCCGGCAGAAACCGTGAACCTGAAATATGTCCGGGCGTTGCGGCGATGACGGCATCTGCCCGTCTGAGAAAGCGTTTCAGGACGGGCTTGTAAAATTGCAGGAGCAGTTTCTGTCTGACCACATCGCTGTGCCATGCGATCACAACACGGCATTTGCAGCGTGACAGGAGACACGCCGCATCTGCGAGGGGAAAGGGCGTGTGAATCTCCACGGCATCTGCCCAGCGTGACAGTTCACGGAATTTACGGAAAAATTCCGGCGACAGCGGACAGGAAAAAAACGTCCCCAGACTACCGCAGAAGATCACCTCTGCGCCGTCGGTGTACCGCACTTCGCCCTTGCCCCGCTGTTCCTGACAGACAAGGACTTTCACCTCGGTATCTTCCCGCTGTGCGAAATACTGTGTCCTCTGCTGTACAAGCGTTTCAATGCCGCCGATGTGGGGCGGATAGAATTTATTGACTTCGAGAATTTTCAGTTTCGATGTCATAATATCTCCTGATAGACCTGCCAGAGCAGCTCCGCACTTTTCTCCCATGTGAAGCCCTTTGCACGTTCCAATCCCTCCTGTGAGAGCCGTTCCCGCAGGGCGGCATCCTCATGCAGTCTGCAAAGCCCCTCCGTGATCGAATGCACGTCCTCCGCCCTGACGGTCACAGCAGATTTCCCCGTGACCTCCGGCAAGGAAGCGGCATCGGACACCAGTACAGGCGTACCGCACGCCATTGCCTCCAGCGGCGGCATTCCGAATCCCTCATACAGGGACGGAAAGGTGAATGCCAGCGCACCACTCATCAGCGCACAGAGATCGGCACTGTCGATATACTGCGTAAAACGGACAAGTTCCGCAAGACCGAGCGTCTGCACGTTTGCAAAAATTTCATCATACAGCCACCCCTTGCCGCCTGCAAGCACAAGCTGTGCGGGGCTGTCCGTATTTCTGACATATTCCGCATAAGCCGAAACGAGCCGTACCAGATTTTTGCGTGGTTCGAGTGTTCCCAGATAGAGGAAATACGTTTCCCCGATGTGATATTTTTCCCGCACACGGGCAATTTCCGCAGTATCCCGCACGGGGTGGAAACGTCCGGTATCCACGCCGCACGGCACGACCCGTATTTTTTCCGCAAACTGCGGATAATAGCGGATGATCTCGGACTTTGAGAATGCCGAATCGGTCACAATACGGTCTGCACGCCGCATCGAGGGGACAAGTCCGAGATCAAGCATATGCCGTGTTCTGCCCCGAACGGTTTCGGGGAATGCCCGATAGACCATATCATGCACGGTGACGACCGTTTTCCCGCCTGTATGGGGCGGGACGATATAATTAAAGAAATGCGTAAGCTCCTGTTTCCCGAAAAACCAGCGGTACGGCACAGGTACAAACGCCGACACCAGACGATAGGCATAGGGGATACAGAAGGCATGATTTGCCCGCACATTTTCCCGCAGATAGGGAGCGATCTCCGCCGCACGTTCATGCAGATGCCGTGCGGCGAAGTAATTGAGTGTAAATTCCTGTTCGGGGTGCAGGCGTGTCAGGGCGGAGACTTGTCCCGCCTCACAATAGCCGATTCCCGTCATTCGTCCCAGCAGGGGGACAGCATCAAATGCAATCTTCACTTTTTCTCCGGTACATAATCACGGATGGCAACATAGAGTTTCTGAAAGTAGGTATGAACATCATCGGGAGCGAATCCGCCGAGCTGTTTTTTGATCGGCTCATTGAGGATATGCTCCGCCTCGGAAATTGCGGCGCTCTTGTCCATTGCACCCGACTGCACGGCAAGGAACAGCGCTTCAATGGCGCTCACATTGGTGAGAACGACTTCCTTGTTCAGTCCGTTGAACGTGCTTTTCAATACACCTCTGTTCATATCAGTTCTCCTTTTCCGACGGGAAGTAAGCTTCGAGCCGTTCTTTCTCGTACTGAATCAGCTCTCTTGCCCTTGCATTGAGTTCCTCTCTGTTTCCTGTGCCTGCCTGTAACTGACTGTGGATCTGTTCAAGTTCGGCGTTGATCTTTTCAATCTCCTTCCGCAGTTCTTCGGGGATTCCGTTCTGCGGTTTTGTTTCCGTCTTTGTTTCCTTTTTGGAAGAAAACAGCTTTGACAGTTTACCAAACATTGCCATAGAGTATCTCCTTTCTGCATGAATTTTATAAACACTGAGCTTAAGCTAAGAGGCACCCTTCCCCTTGTGCAGAGCTTGCGCCCCGCACCCCTTAAGTTGTCAATCGTGATTTTATAAAAGCTCCTCACGCCGTCTGTTGTGCAGTTCGGCGATGATCTTTTTGATTTCCTGTGTACTGTTCTTATCGCAGACCAGAAGTGCATCGGGCGTGTCCACAACGACAATATCCTTGACTCCCAGTGCAGCGATCAGCCTGTCTCCGCCCGAAACGGTGCAATTCCGAACGGATACGCCCACCACGTCACCAATGAACAGGTTGCCGTTTTCGTCCGTGCGGTTGATGCGTTCAAGCGCAAGCCAGCTCCCCACATCGTCCCAGCCGAAACTCCCCGGCACGGTATAGATGCAGTCGGCTTTTTCCATGATGCCGTAATCCACCGACTCCGTGGGCAGGGACGGGAAACGTTCCCGCAGTACCCGTTCAAAATCGGGGGTCTGATACGCCTCTGCGATCGGCACAAGCCCCTTGGACAGCACGGGCATGAACTTTGCGATATTCTCTGCAATCGTGGACGCTTTCCAGATGAACATACCGCTGTTCCAGAGGTAATTTCCCGACCGCACATAACTTCTCGCCGTTTCCATATCGGGCTTTTCGACGAACTGTCCGACCTGATACACCCCGCTTCGCCCGCTGCCCGACACATAGCGGATATAGCCGTAACCCGTTTCGGGATACGTCGGCGGAATGCCGATGGTGACGAGATTCCGCCCGTCCTCCGCCACAAGCGCCGCCTTCCGCAGCGTGTCAATGAACATATCCTCCGCATGAATCAGATGATCGGACGGCAGCACCAGCATGACCGCATCACCGTACTTCTTCCGTATGATGCCTGCGGCAAGCCCGATGCAGGGTGCGGTATTGCGGGGACATGGCTCAGCGATGACATTTTCTGTCGGAATCTCCGGCAATTGCTCTTTGATGTGATGCAGATATTCCGCATTGGTCACAATGAACATATCCTGCGGCGCAACCAACGGAAGCAGCCGCCTGACGGTTTTCCGTATCATTGTCTCTCCGTCCTCCGTCAGGGAGAGGAACTGTTTCGGGCAGGAAGTGCGGCTGCGGGGCCAGAAGCGTTCCCCCTTGCCGCCTGCCATAATCACTGCGGTGATCTTCATACGTCCTCCTTTTCCGCTGTTTCGCTGCGGGATTGTGTTTCCCCGGTGTGGTGCAGCATCTGTGCGTTGCTCACCTGTGTCTGTGTCGGAAAGAGCATGATCTTGACCGTCATCAGCACAATCTGAATATCACGGAACAGCGAATAATTTTCAATATACATCAAATCCATGCGCAATTTGTCATAGGGTGTCGTATCATACACCCCCGTGACCTGTGCATAACCTGTCAGTCCCGCCTTGACGTGCAGACGGAAACGGAATTCGGGAAACGTCTTTTCATATTCGGCGCAGATCTCGGGACGTTCCGGACGGGGACCCACCACGGACATATCCCCTTTCAGGATATTCAGAAGCTGTGGCAGTTCATCAAGCCGATACCTGCGCATGATCTTTCCCACGGGCGTGATGCGGGCATCATCGTCCTTGGCAAGCTGTGCGCCGTTTGTCTCCGCATGGGGAATCATACTGCGGAATTTATAGACATAGAATTCTCTTCCGCCGATCGTCAGGCGTTTCTGACGGTAAAACACAGGTCCTCCGTCGCAGAGCCTGACCGCTGCCGCACAGACAAGCATCAGGGGCGAAGCGAGTACCAGACCCGTCACGGCAAACACCAGATCAAAACAGCGTTTGATGAGCCGCTGTTCAAAAGTCAGCCCGTAATTGCGGCACAGCAGCAGCGGGGTATCAAACAGGCGGATATCCTCCGCCCCCCGCAGGATCACATCTGAGATCTTCGGCACGACATAGGCACGGATCTGACGGTCAAAACAGAACTTGACCAGATCATTGCGCCTCTGTGACGGCACATCATGGATAATCACGCCGTCATACTGTGTAATGCGTTCACAGATGCGGTCAAAGTCGGTTTCTGCGCTGACGGATTCGCAGATCATATATTTATCCACACGGTAACTCATCTTGGTGACAAGCGCCGCCGCCGTGGGACTGCCGTAGATAATGACCAGCCGTCTCGGCGGATACATGGCAAAGTAGACCCGCTGGGAAAGCAGTGTCCAGAAGATCAGCACGGCGAAATCTTTCAGCGTGAGCAGAACGATCGGTCTGACTGCTTCAAAATGCCGTGCGATCAGGCTGATCTGCAAATAGGTCAGGATATTGGAACCGACAATGGACAATATCTGCGAAAGCAGCGCATCGGTCTGCCGCAGATAGCCGACACGGAATCCCCCATAGACCCTGAAAAACAGAAATACGATCACGGAATAGACAGCGATCACGACCCAGTTGCCCCGTCGGAAGTAGGGGAGCTGAATGGTATCGGCATAGGATGAATGCCAGCAGTCCGCAAACAGGAGTGTCAGCATTCCCAGCAGCACGACCGCCGAAAAAAAAGTAATGATGCGCTTATATTGTTCCCTGCTTTGCCCGGAACGATACGGGAAACGTTCATTCTGCAAGGCTTGTCCTCTCCTTTTGCTGTTCATCATTATGACCATTATACCAAATTAACGCAGTAAAGTCAAGCGGAATGCGGATATTTCACACAAAACACACACATGATAGTCCTTCATGCATAATCCCCGCTGATTCCGCATAGTATCTGCCAGAACGGAGGGAATGCCATGCAGGAACACACAGAAGAACTTATGCAGAAATACCGTGAGGAAATGCTCCGCCTTTACAGACAGCGACAGCCCGAACCGCCGCCCGAACCGGAGATACTGCCTGAAGAACCGCCCCGAAATGAACCGCCTGAATATGAACCGCCCGAAACACCCCCGCAGGAACCGGCGGAAGAGGAATTTCCCGAACCCGATGCCGATGAGGATTACGGCACGGAGGAACTCCCCCGCTATATCCGCCCCGTGCCCGAACTGCCTGAGGAATGGACGGCACAGACCGAATACGAAAAACGCAACACGGCGCAGGGGTATCTTCGTGTGATTACCGCCGCAGCGGACAGCGCCTATCCCATACCCGATGCAAAGGTGACGGTATTCACCCGCATCGGACGGCGGCTGCATCTGAGTTATCTGATGGTGACGGACGAAAACGGCGAATCCCCGACGGTCATGCTCCCCGCCCCGCCCGCAGGACTGTCACAGGAACCCGAAAATGAACGCCCCTATGCAAGCTGTGAAATCCGCATCAAAGCGGAGGGGTTCTTTCCCGCACAGGCAAATGATGTTCACATCTTTGCGGGCGTGACGACACGGCAGAGCTTTCAGCTTGTGCCAATGCCCCTCTATCCGCAGCCGCAGGACGAGGAGATCGAACCGAACAAACGCCGCCATGAAGAACGATGAAGATGCGGAGGTGATGATTTGCTGACAGGTGAACCCTTTATCCCATCGACCATTACCGTGCATCTCGGAGCGCCTGACGAAGACGCGCCGAATGTCACGGTATCCTTTCCCGATTACATCAAGAATGTGGCATCGAGCGAAATTTTCCCGACATGGGAAGAAACGGCATTGCGTGCCAATATCTATGCGATTACGACCTTTGCTCTCAACCGTATCTATACGGAATGGTATCGGGCAAGAGGTTATGATTTTGACATCACTTCCGTCACACAGTACGATCAGAAATTCATCGAGGACAGACAGATCTATGACAATATCGCCGTCCTTGCCGATGAACTTTTTGATGATTACGTCCGCAGACAGGGCAGGATCGAACCGCTGTTCACAGCCTTCTGCAACGGCACGACTTCCACCTGTGACGGGCTTTCGCAGTGGGGAACGGTTGACCTTGCAAGACAGGGCTTCACGCCCTATGAGATCCTGCAATACTATTACGGAGATGATATTGAGATCGTGAGAAATGCGCCTGTCCGTTCCAACACCATGAGTTATCCGGGAAGTACCCTCTCTGCCGGTTCATCGGGCATGGGGGTGCAGACGATTCAGATACAACTGAACCGCATTTCCCGCAACTATCCCGCCATGCCGAAAATTCCGGGCGCATCGGGAACTTTTGACAGTGCCACCGAAGAGACGGTGCGCAGTTTCCAGCAGATCTTTGATCTGCCCGTCACGGGTGCGGTTGACAAGGCGACATGGTACCGCATCGCCTATATTTACACCAGTGTCAAGCGCCTTGCGGAACTCGACTCCGAGGGCGTGACCCTTGACGAACTGCCTTTGCAGTTTGAAGGAAATCTTACGCCGTCCTCTGTCAACGAACAGGTACGGGGCTTGCAGTATTTCCTTGCGGTGATCGGGGCATATTACGAAGCCGTATCCCCCTTGCAGATCACAGGGGAATACGATGCACAGACAGAACGTTCCGTGAAGTCGTTCCAGCGTGTCTACGGACTGCCTGTGACGGGCATTGTGGACGAAGCGACATGGGATGATATCTACCGTGCCTATGCGGGAATTGCGGCATCCATTCCGCCGGAGGATGCCGAATGGATTCCCCTGCTGTATCCGGGATTTGTTCTTCAGGAGGGCATGACAAATGAATATGTACGGGTATTGCAGGAATACCTGACCTACATTCACAGAACCGTACAGGAAATTCCCGAAGTGCGCAATACAGGTTATTTCGGACCTGTGACCCGTCAGGCGGTGACGGCGTTTCAGCGCTATGCGGGATTTACGCCCAACGGTGCAGTCGGGGCAGTCACATGGGACGGCATTGCAGGCTTGTACAGTGATCTTCGTTTCGGCTATGAGAAACGCCCCTATCAGGCACCGGGCTATGTGATACGGTGACAGGAGGACATATGGCATACACAGACCAGCAGAAAAAGGCGCATATACGGGAACTTCAGCAGATGCTGCGGCGCATTTCGTACTATAACCCGGCAATTCCCCGCATCATGCCGGACGGCATCTACGGCAAGGCGACTGCCGATGCCGTGCGGGATTTTCAGCAGTTCTACGGGCTGACCGCCAACAGTGAAGTCAGTTCCGCCACATGGGAGAAGATCGCCGAGATCGACAGGGAATATTCCGTCCTGCCCGAACCTCTGCAAGCCTTTCCGAGAAACGGAAACACCGTGATTCTCCCAGGTGACAGGAGTTTCACGGTGTCGGTGATACAGTTGATCTTACAGGCATTGTCCGAACAGGACAGCGATTATCCGTTCTGTCAGGTTACGGGACTGTTTGACGAAGAGACAGCAAACGCCGTGCGGATGTTCCAGAAACTCTGCGCCCTGCCCGTGACAGGTGCCGTAGACTGCAAGACATGGAACCGCCTGTGCATGGCAGTGCGGTGAATTTCAAAGCAGCGCTTCCAGTGCTTCGCAGGCTTCCTGATAATTCATGCACCAGAGATGACAGGAACGGTTGACCTCGGACTGAAATTGCAGGACAACATGGCATTTTCCCGTCCAGAAATGCCAGAACTGCCGTTCAATGCGGACTTTCACCACCGTGTCCGTGTCGGCAATGATCGTGTGAAACGTTGTCCATTCGCAGTAGCGCACGCAGATGCGCCCCTCGGAAACGCTCATGCCCGTCGTCTGAAACGAAACGATCTGAATGATGATCTTCCAGACAATGGGAATAAACAGCATCAACTGCAAAAAATCGAACAGGTCACTGAAACTCGGAAAAAACCGCTTTGCAAAATAAATTGCCGGAAACACGCACAGTCCCGCATACAGCGGAATACAGATATAGCCGTACCATGAATCCTTTGTCGGTTTGAGTGTGCGGTGCGTCAGCCGAAACGACGGGAACAGCATCGGCACGGTATCATTCAGCTCCCCGGCGGTCAGGATCGGCATACAGACGGGGATACTCCCCTGCTGGTTGCCGTAGCCGGGGATGTTCACCGCCACGGAAAAGATGCGGCACAGTTTTGTCAGCAGATTCTGCCGCATATCAATAAAATTGATCTTGCGGTTGACCAGCCAGAACGAACGCCGTGTCAGCAGTCCGCTTTTAATGAAAACGATGCGCTGATCGCTCTGCATTTCAAATCCGCCGTAACGCAGGACATTTCTCAGAAACGAGAACACCCACAGGAACACGATCACAAGTCCGATGCTCACCGCCGCAGGCGGAATGCCCATCAGACGGCTTGCCACCTCTTCGGAGAACACATTCAGGCGCTCCGTGATCTGAAACTGCTGAAGCAGGTCACGGGCGATTCTCCCCGACTGAAACCAGAACAGTGCCAGATACATCGCCCCCGAAAATCCGCTGGAGAAGATCACCGAAAAAAGCAGTACCCGCCAGATGCCCCCCGCATGACGGAACGAATGCCGTTTTCCCGTCCGCATATGGGGAATGGCTTTCCGGAAGATCTCCTCGTCCCTGTGCCGTATGACAAGCCGTATGTCCGCCGTATCGAGCAGACCCGAAGCGGCATCCACAGACACATAACTCACCCCAAGCGGGCGCAGGAGTACGGGGTGTTCAATGGTCATGGCGGCAAGATTCCGCAGGGGCATATAACGTCTGCGGCGGACAATAAATCCGTCCGTGACATAGAGCTGATTGCTTTCGATGGTGAATTTACGGCAGAACCACACCAGCCACCCGAACCCCAGAATCAGAAACAATACCAGCAGGTCGATCCATGTACCCCGCAGCCAGCGGAAGATGTCCTCTGTCGTGGCGAAGTGATACGCTCCCCGCAGAATGGGGAAGATCAGAAGCCAGAGATATTTTCGGGTATAGCGAAGAATACGGACGGGATGTTCACGAAGCATGGAACACACCTCCCCGTTCCAGTGTGCCGACGATCTCATAGCGGTCATCTGTATAGAGGAACGGAATGAGAAGCTGTCCGCCGTAAACGTGCAGCACGATAAAATTCATCCCGAAGATACCGTCAAAAGGCCCTGTTACGATCTGGACAAACTGCACCCGTTCCAGCCGGATGGACTGCTGCCGCATAAAAAGAATGCCCGACAGCACCGTGACACGGGATTCCGAAGCATAGCACCGCAGATTACGGAAGAACAGCGGCAGACAGATCAGCCCGATGATAAATGCACATCCCGCAAAGACGCTGACAACGATCCACATGATCAGTTCCCAGCGGTCAAGGAAGCGTATTGCCGCCGCTGAAAGCAGTGCCGCCGCAATAAACAGCGCGACCTGCATCAGGTGCAAAGCGCCCCTTGCCCCACGGTATTCTTTCAAGCAATCCCCTCCCGTTCTTTCTGTTATTCCTATAAATGGGCACTCTCAGCAAAGTATATGTAGCGATGGGCTGGTATTGGGGGGCTACTCGCCCCCCAGCCCCCTCGGCAGGGCGGTGACCGCCCTGCACCCGCATCGCTTTTATATATCGTGACAGTCTGCGCTCATTTATAATATTATTATAGCATAATTCTCATGTGAATGCAAGGGGAAAACCGTCAGCCTTCTGCCAACTGCCTGTAAAAGGGGAAATGCTTATGCTCCGATTTCTGCAAGAACTGAATGATCTGCTATGGGGTGACGGACTTGTCCTGCTGCTGCTCGGCACGGGACTGCTCTGTCTGTTCCGCCTCTGCCGCACGCCGCACAAACTGAAACCGTCTTCTGCCCGCATTCCGTTTCATGCCGTATTTACGGCACTCGGCGCAGCAATGGGAACAGGAAATCTTGCGGGCGTGGCATCGGCGCTCTCCCTCGGCGGTGCGGGGGCGGTATTCTGGATGTGGGTCGCAGGCATCTGCGGAACAGGTCTGATCTACACGGAAAACGTCCTTTCCGCCCGCTTCCGTCAGGACGATACCGCAGGCGCAGCCGCTTATCTGCGGTACGGGCTATGTTCTCCGCCGCTTGCGGGCATCTTTGCCGTCTGCTGTGTGCTGTCCTCGTTCGGAATGGGCTGCATGACCCAGACACACGTCATGGCGCAGACGCTCTCGGAAGCGTTCCGCATTCCCGCATGGGTGACGGGACTGACCGCCGCCGTCCTCACAGCCGCCGTTATTTTAGGCGGTGCAAAGCGGATCGGCACGTTCATGACAGGTGCAGTTCCCTTTGTTTCGGGGCTGTATCTTCTGCTTGGTGTCATTGTGATCTTCCGCAACCGTTCGGAACTTGGCGGGGCATTCTCTGCCATTTTCCGCGGTGCGTTCGGATATGATGCCGTTGCCGGCGGGATTTCGGGGGAACTTGTCCGCCGTTCCGTTTCGGTCGGGATTCGTCGTGGTGTATTCTCCAACGAAGCGGGACTCGGAAGCAGCGGACTCCTGCACAGTGCCTCCGATGCGCCGCCCGAAGTCCTCGGCAGATGCGCCGTTGCGGAACTTGCCGCTGACACGTTTCTCTGCTGTACGGTGACAGCGCTGATGCTCCTGACGGCGGGAACGGACAGTCTCCTGCAAGCGCTGCGCACGGGAATCGGGACGGCGGCGGACATTCTCCTGCCGCCGATCACCTCCGTGTTTGCGCTGTGTACGCTCATCGGCTGGAGCTTCTGCGGTTCACAGGCGCTGCGAAGTCTGACGGGCGGCAGAGGGGAACTTGTCTATCGGGTAAGTTTCTGTGCGGCGGCGGCGCTGGGTGCCTGCATGGAAGCAGAACCCGTGTGGCTCATCGCTGACATTGCCAATGCACTCATGGCATACTGCAACCTCCCCGCCTGTGTACTCCTGCCGCCTGCCCCCGAACAGTCCCTGCGGAATGCGGAGTGCGGCACGTCATGAACTTTTCCGACAAAATGCCCCTTGCTTTTTCGGAAAAACTGTGATATAATGGGAATATGTCATGCAGGGCGGTGTGTCAGGGTTGCGCACCGTCCGAAACCGTTATGTCTAAGAGCCTGTTTAGTATCTGGAGGTAGTCGGATTTTCGAGCAGATTTTCGTCCTGATGACGAATGTCCGACGCAGCAATACTTGCTGTATTGCAAGGAGGACAGACTAAATCAGGACGGAAAGATGCCGAAAAGACGGCTGCCGGAAGATACGAAACAGGCTCTAAAGCGAAGGAGAATTGCACTATCATGGGAATTATGGACGTATTTGCACAGCTCGAAAAATCCTCCGGCGCAGGCGGAAAGCCGGAATTTCTCATTGCAGGACTCGGCAACCCCGGTATGCAGTATGAGAACACCCGTCACAATGCGGGCTTTATCACCCTCGACCACATCGCCGCCGCAGAACAGATCACGATCACAAAATATAAATTCAAGAGTTATATTGGTGACGGAACGATTGCAGGAAAGCGCTGTCTCCTGCTCAAACCGCAGACCTACATGAACAACAGCGGCGAAGCCGTCACAGCCGCCATGCAGTTCTACAAACTGGACCCGGAACACCTGATCGTGCTGTCCGATGATATTTCCCTTGCCCCCGGAAAACTCCGCATCCGTCGGAAAGGTTCTGCGGGCGGTCACAACGGCATCAAAAGTATCATCGAACTGACAGGTTCGGAAGATTTCGCAAGAATCAAACTCGGTGTCGGTGCAAAGCCCAACAAAAGCATGGATCTTGCCGACTGGGTACTGAGCAAATTCCGCCCCGAAGAGAAAAAAGCCCTTGACGAAGCCGCCGCCCACGCCTGTGAGTGCATACGGCTCATGGTACAGGGCAAAACTGACGAGGCAATGAACCGATACAACGCCTGAACCGCCGCAAACGGAGAAGGAGAGGAATTATGGATTTTTTCACACAAACCTTTCAGGAACTGCCCGATTTTGACCGTCTCTGCAAGGCACTCGAAAACGGCGAAACGCCTGTCTGTATGACGGGACTTGCCGCCGTGCATAAAGCACAGCTTGCCCTGACGCTCTCCGCACGGGACACACAGCCGCTTCTGCTTGTCACGGGTACGGAAGCCGATGCCATCCGCCTTGTCTCCGACATCAACGGTATGTCAGGCACGGAAACGGCAATGCATTACCCCGCAAAAGAACTGCTGTTCACCTCCGCCGAGAGCAAATCCGCCGAATACGAACAAGAGCGCCTGCGGGTGCTGTCCGCCGTACAGCGGGGAGAAGTACGCATCGTTGCCGCCTCCGTGGAAGCCCTCATGCAGCCGACCATTCCGCCCGATGTCCTGCAAAGCGCTTTCATCACGCTCCGTCAGGGCGAGGGCATCGACCTCAGAGATCTGACCCGCCGACTTCTTGCCGCAGGTTACAGCCGCTGTGAAACCGTGGAAGGTCGGGGACAATTCGCCGTGCGCGGTTCGATCGTGGACGTGTTCCCCGTGCAGGCATCTGCCCCGTTCCGTATGGAACTCTGGGGCGATGAGATCGACACCATGAGTCTGTTTGATACCGACACCCAGCGCCGTACTGATCCCGTTGCATTTGTCGAAATTTCCCCCGCCTCGGAAATTCTCTTTGACCCCGCCGACCTGACCGAAAAGATCAGAAAGCAGTCCGCCAGACTCCGCGGCAAACGTGCCGAAGCCGCACGGACAAAACTTGCCCACGACATCGACCGTCTCGAAGCGGGGTTACAGCTCACCAACATCGACAAATATTATGCCCTTGTCTATCCGCCCGTCTATCTGACGGAATATCTCGGCGGCGTGATTCTGCTTTCCGAACCGTCCGACATTCACCGTCAGGCGCAGGGACTTCATGCACAGCGCCGTGAAGATCTCGAACTGCTTCTGGAGGACGGTACGCTCTGCAAAGGACTTGACGGCGCACTGCTTGATTACAACGGTCTGACCGCACTGCTCGAAAATCGAAAATGCATCTATACCAGCCAGTTTTTACAGGGCAGCGAACGTATCCCGTTCCGCAAGATCATCAGCATGGAAGCACAGCAGACCGCCACATGGGGCGGCGAGATTCGTCAGCTCTTAGACGATCTGAAAGAGTACATCCGTGACCATTACCGCATCGTACTTGCTGTTGGTTCACAGAAAACGCTCCCGATCTTAGTCAACGACTTACAGGAAAGCGGCATCCGCTGTTCCATTGCGCAGGAAGACGACCTCTGCCCGCCGGGAGCCGTTCTGGTGACGGCACGCAGCATCAGTGCGGGGTTTTCCTATCCTGAAAACAAGACGGCACTCATCGTTCAGACGAGAATGCATTCTTCCCGCAAACGCAAAGCCAAACACAAGGCAGGCATGGAAATCCAGAGCCTTGCCGACCTGCATCCCGGAGATCTTGTCGTCCACACCATGCACGGCGTGGGGCGTTTTCTCGGTATCCACAAGCTCGAAATGGAAGGCGTGGCAAAGGACTACATCACCATTCAGTACGCAGGCACGGAAAAGCTCTATGTCCCTGTCACACAGTTGGATCTGGTGTCCCGCTACATCGGCGCATCGGATGATGCAAATGTCAAGCTGAACAAGCTCTCTTCCCCCCAGTGGCAGAAGAACTGCGCCAGCGTCCGCAAGGCGGTCAGGGATATGGCGGAAGAGCTGATGAAACTCTATGCCAAGCGTGAGAAATCCGAAGGCTATGCCTTTTTCCCCGATGACGAAGTACAGCGGGATTTTGAGGAACGTTTCCCCTATGCGGAGACAGATGACCAACTCCAGAGCATCGAAGAGATCAAATCCGATATGCAGCGTGTGCGCCCGATGGACAGACTGCTTTGCGGAGATGTGGGATTCGGCAAGACGGAAGTTGCCTTCCGTGCGGCGATGAAATGCGTCCTTTCCAATCGTCAGTGTGCCATTCTCACGCCGACCACAGTGCTTGCCTTGCAGCATTACCGCACGGCATTGCAGCGCTTTGACCGCAGCCCCGTGCGCATTGAGATGCTCTCCCGTTTCCGTACAGCGAAGGAACAGAAAAAAATTCTGGAAGACCTCGAAAAGGGCAAAATTGATATTATCATCGGCACACACAGAATCGTCCAGAAAGACGTGAAATTCCATGCCCTCGGACTTGCCATCATCGACGAGGAACAGCGTTTCGGTGTCGCACACAAGGAGCGTTTCAAATCCATGTTTGCGGGCATTGACGTGCTGACCCTTTCGGCAACCCCAATTCCCCGCACGCTGAACATGGCGCTTTCCGGCATACGGGATATGTCCGTACTGGCAGAACCCCCGCAGGACAGATACCCCGTGCAGACCTACGTCACCGAATATCAGGACGGACTTGTCATGCAGGCAGTTTCACGGGAACTCAAGCGGGGCGGACAGGTCTACTACATCCACAACCGCATTGATTCGATTCTGAACTGTGCGGCGCACTTGCAGGAAATGTTCCCCGAAGCCCGCATTGCCGTGGCACACGGACGGCTCTCCGAAGAGGAGATGAGCGACATCTGGCAGCAGGTCGTCGAGGGAGAAGCAGACATTCTCGTCTGCACCACGATCATCGAAACGGGCGTGGACGTGGCAAATGTCAACACGCTCATCATCGAGGATTCCGACCGCATGGGACTTTCCCAGCTCTACCAGCTCCGCGGGCGTGTCGGCAGATCAAACCGCCGTGCCTATGCCTATTTCATGTTCCGACGGGACAAGGTGCTGACGGAAGTCGCCTCAAAGCGTCTGGAAGCGATGCGGGAATTTACCCAGTTCGGTTCGGGATTCCGCATTGCCATGCGGGATCTGGAAATTCGGGGCGCAGGCAGTATTTTAGGCGGTCAGCAGCACGGACACATGGAATCTGTCGGCTATGATATGTATATGCAGATGCTCAATGAAGCGATTGCGGAAGTCAAGGGCGAAAAAGTCACCACGGCGGCAAGCTGTACCGTGGATATTCAGATCGAAGCGTACATTCCCGAAAACTACATCGGTGACACGACATCCAGAATTGATATGTACCGTAAAATTGCGACCGTCCGTGATGAGTCCGACGAACAGGAACTGATCGACGAACTGATCGACCGCTACGGTGAACCCCCGTCTGCCATTCTGGGGCTTATCAAGGTATCACTTCTGCGCAACTCGGCGGCGGCACTCGGCATCACGGAAATCGCACAGCGCAAGGGGCAGATGCTGTTTTATATTCAAAGCCCCGAACCGCAGCAGATTGCCGCACTTTCGGGCAAATACGGCAGACGTATCCTGTTTTCGTGCATGGATAAGCCCTACATCGGTGTCAAGCTCATCACGGGACAAAGCCCCGCCGCCCTGATGCAGGAAGTGATCTTCACCATGCGCAGCGCATGAAAGAGAGGACAACATGACGAAACCCGAACCCATCGGCGGCGGTATCGTCGTCTATACGTCAGAAGAACACCGTTTCGGAACAGATGCGTTCCTGCTGACGGAATTTTCACATTATAAAGAGAAAGACACGGCGGTGGAATTCGGCACAGGCTGCGGCATCATTCCGCTGCTGATGCAGAAATCACGCCCGCCGAAGGTCATCTATGCACTCGATGTGCAGGAAAACGCCGTTGCACAGCTCAAAGCAGGCATCAAGGCAAGCGGCGTTCCGGGCATCGTGCCGATCTGTGCCGATCTGCGGGAATTATGGGACGGCGCACCATCGGGGCAATGTGATCTTGTGCTGTGCAATCCGCCCTATCAGCCGCCGGGTTCGGGCTTCCTTGCGGAGAACGATTCTCAGCGCATTGCAAGGCACGGACTGTTCTGCACACCGGAGGACGTGTGCCGTTCAGCGGCAAAACTGCTTCGGTTCGGCGGACGGCTGTGCATCTGCGGCAGACCGGAACGCCTGCCCGATTATATCTGTGCCATGCGTTCCTTCCGAACCGAACCCAAACGCCTGCGCTTTGTCCAGAAAACCGCAAAGGATATGCCCTGGTTGTTTTTACTGGAAGGAAAACTCGGTGCAAAGCCGTTTCTGCAAATGGAACCGCCCTTTCTCATGTACGAAAACGGCAGTCTGACCGCAGAGGCGGCAGCACTCTACACCAACGGACAGGAGGAAACATCATGAGTGGAACACTTTATGTCACGGGTACGCCCATCGGCAATCTGGAGGACATCACCATGCGTGCGCTGCGGATCTTAGGCGAGGCGGATTTCATCGCCGCCGAGGATACCCGTGTCACAAGGGGCTTGCTGACGCATTTTGATCTGCATACGCCCCTTGTCTCCTGCAACGAACACAGCGCCCTCTCTGTTTATGAGGACATCGCCGCCCGCATTGAAAACGGCGAAAACTGCGCCATTGTCACAGATGCGGGAATGCCCTGCATTTCCGATCCGGGTGAAAAACTGGTACGCCTGTGCCGTGAACGGGGGATTCCCGTGGAGAGTGTACCGGGACCCTCGGCAGTTGTGACGGCGCTTTCGGTTTCGGGCGGAAGTACGGCACAGTTCGCATTTTATGCGTTTCTTCCCGCCGACAAGAAGCAGAAGAAACAGCGGGAAGCGCTGCTGACGGAAATTTCCCGTGAACGCAAGACCTGTATCCTGTACGAAGCGCCGCACAAACTCCGCACAACACTGAACGATCTGCACCGTGTTCTCGGCGGGGAACGTGTCGTGTCGTTCTGCCGTGAACTGACCAAACTGCATGAAGAAGTCCTGCGCATGACGCTTGCGGAAGCCGTCAGTTATTATGCCGGACAGGAACCGCGTGGAGAATTTGTCCTCGTAATTGACGGCGCACCGGAAGAGCAGGAAACGCTCACCACAGAAGATGCCGTCACCGTTGCCAAAGCGTATATGACACAGGGAATGTCGGGTTCCGCCGCCGCAAAACTCGCCGCAAAGGAAACGGGCATTCCGAAACAGGAAATTTACAAGGCGTTGCAGGATTTTTCTTCCTGACTGCTGACAGAGAACGGGCTGGTATCGGAGGGGAGCCGCGCTCCCCTGCCGGGGTGTGGGGCAACGCCCCACAATCCAACCACTCAGGTAGAAAAATTTCAAAAAAATACTGCCGCATTCCGTTTTTCATCGTATCAATAGACAGAAAGGCAGTGAGAACTGCAAAACAATCACGATTGAAAAAAGGAGAACTTGATTATGAAAATGAATAAAATTGCAGCAGGTCTGATCGCAGGTGTCGCAGCACTCGGACTGATGGTTCCGACAATGGCAAGCGCATATTATACGCCGTATATTCCCGTGGAAGATGCAGTGCCGTATATTCCGACAGTGGATATTCCGGATGTCCTCGCAACACCTGAGATTCCGGTGATCCCGGATGTCCCCACAATTCCGGTTACAGGGAATGTCAGCTATCTGGTACATGGAGATGTTCCCGTAACGATCAGCTTCAACGGCATCGACGGCAAGGCAGTCACCTCCGAGACAGTCTATGTCTATGGAAGAAGATACACCGGCTGTTACAACGGCAATCTGACAACAGGCAGAGAAGAGCTGCTCATCAGCTTCAGCGTTCTGGAGAACAGAAACATGAATGCTGTAATCGGTGCGGATATTGACATGGATTCTGTTCGGGTCGTATTTGATTACGCCGGCAAGAACCACACCGCATTCCAGCAGGTAGTCTGGATCGCCGACACGCTGAACGCATACGCGAATCCCGACGACATCAGCAAGCTCAGAATCAGTATGTACAAAGTCAACGGTGTCAAGGGAACCCCGACTGCAACGCTTCAGACCCTCACTTCCTGCGATTACGGCTACACGGATTACCGCGGCAGATGGTGTCAGGATACCTCTGTGAAGTATGTAAACAACGGCTGACAGAGAACAGAAGATGAACTAGCCCCGCATCAGGCGGGGCATTTTGTTAGCAAAATATACAGAAGCAATGAAAATAAGAAAACCCGCTTTCGGAGAAGAAAGCGGGTCTGAAATATGCCGGCACCTATCTAATTTTCCGGGCCGTCACCAGCCAAGTATTTTCGACGTAAAAGAGCTTAACTGCCGTGTTCGGAATGGGAACGGGTGGGACCTCTTTGCCATCAGCACCGACTGAAAGCAGAACAGACGAAATGCAATT
>JAILPP010000096.1 GCA_024699425.1 Oscillospiraceae bacterium
AGTTCTGCTGCTGTCTCAAAACTCTGTACACTGGTATCTGATGTCTGGAAACACCGTGTATCCGTCACAAGTGCCGTATAGAGAAGATTGGCGATCTGCTTTGTGATCGTGATATGCATTTCGTTCAGCAGCTTGAAGATAATCTCACTGCACGCACCACAGTCTTCTTCGACATATTTATAGTCTGCATCAATGGAATTGTCCCGGTGATGGTCGATACAGAATGTGAAGTGCTTGTCAGCAAAGGTTCCTGTCCTCTGCGGAGATACTGCATCAACAGAGAAGTAAACCGGGGAAGTCAGTTCATCCTGCGGTACTATGTTTGTCATATGCTGATGAATCAGCGGTACCGGATCTCTACCGACAACCATGCAGCGCTTGCCGATAGACTGCAAGCCAAGAGCCAGTGCGAAGGAAGAACCAATACAGTCGCCATCAGGACGAATGTGATAAACGATAGCGATTTCTTCGCACATACGCAATTTCTCAGCCATTTCTTTTAAGGTTACGAGCATTTATATCACACTCCGATTATTGTTCTATTTTCGCTAACGGAGACCATGTTTATCACATAGTCTCCGTCACTGGTTATATCATGCCGATGTCTTTCAGCTGCGCATAGGACAGAATCTCCCGATGTGCCAGTGTATTTCGTGCATCGCGCATCTTCCGTATCATCTCAAACTCTGCATAGTCGGTGATCTTGCTTGCACGGTTTTCCTTACATACATAGAAGAGCTGTCCGATCTCCAGATCAGCCGCCTTGTCAATTGTATCGTTGTTCGAGCTTCGGATAGGCATAAATTTTTGCAGTTTCGCTTCGTATTTTCGTATGATCCCGGCACGGAAATCTTCAAGTTTCGGAAAAACCAGCTTGATCTGTGCTTCCCATACTGCCACGCGGACAGTCCCCTGCAAGTTTGTCACCTTGATACCGTTTTCCCGATAGACTCGTTCTGTTACCGCAGCCGGATCTTGCAGCAGTGCAAGCTTTTCGGAAACCAGCAGTGCAGCCAGCTCCACACAGTTGCGGGCAATATTGCTCGCGACTTCACAGAGATACATTTTCTCGGATCTGCTACATGAGAGGTCAGATACCATTGTGAGACAAAGCATCATGCAATCGTAGTCTGTAACATAGTCGTTGTGCCGGAATGCCGTCAGCTGTTTGGAAACAGCTGTTCCGGTTCCCTCTGCAATCAGGAGAAATACACCATGCTCTTTTGAAACATCGCAGTTTTCAAGATATTCTGTAATGGAGGATACCCATTCGGCAGCTTTCTGCGGCTGGATCCCCCGGAGACAGACAAAACGCTTGTTCAGAGGGGTTACGCGGTTCTGTGCCAGAAAGTTTTCCGGACTGCCGTGTGTGGTCGGCCAGTATTTGTTGCGCTCCTCTTTGCTGCAATACCGTTCCAGCAGATAGGTTCCGGGTGACTCCACTTTGGAAACATCGAAAACATCAAACGTCCTGCTGTCGATCCGGTCATTCAGTCTTCCTTCAATCGTCTCGATCATGATGTCCTGCCAGGGAATATCCGTATCAAAGAGAAGCAGTACAGACCGTTCTTCTGTTAAAGCATCCTCAATGTCATCGAGGAACCGCACAGAATTGACAAGCCTGCGCCACCAGAGTACACCTGTCATGTCTCCAGCACCTCCTCAAAATAGTCACCCATGCTTTTTTCAACCGTCTCCTGACTGCCAAGCAGGATGCGGAAACCGTCTGTGGCAAAGCGATAGTGACCTTCCATGACGGTAATGACATTCAGATCCCACATTTCATTCAGGATCTCCGCAAGCTGCTCCGGTTTCAGAGAGGTCAGACGATTGATATGGTATCCTTCGGCAACCTTCAGCAGATCAGCATCTGTGTAGCCTTTCTCATTCGGCTCTGTATAGTAAAGATATGCAAGAATCAACGCAATGATATGGTAGTTGCTGCGCTTTTTGTTTTCGTCCTCCGTAAAGAGTGTTGCTTCAAGCTTTTCATTGACCTTATCTGTGAAAGCAGGATCGGAAAGAACTTTTTTGTAATGACTCTCCGTCACCTCATACGGCGGCGTTCCGGACTCGCCGTATCCTGCGTAATCATCGTTCTTCATCGCTTCCAGCAGTTTCTGACAATAGAACTGAATCAGACCGGGATAATTATAGGTCGATGCAAGGATGTTGTCAATGATTTTCTGTGTAAAGCGGAATCCGAGATATGCAAGAATGCTTGTCAGCAGCTTGGTCGCTTCCTCACGGCGGAACTGCCGGACAATGATATGACTCATATGAATCAGATTTGAATTGCCGTGCGTGAGTTCACGGTTATAGCGGCTCAGATTATGCAAACCTGCCATAACAAGCTTGAACCGGTCAGACGGCAGACTTTTCAGTTCGGTAATCGGCTGATCTTCTGTATCACCGCTGGTTTCAATGAACGTATCGGCTTCATCCAGCATCAGCAGCAGATAACTGATTTTCGTTTCCGGATTTTCATCCATCAGGCGCTTCTGAAGATGTCCGGCAAGTGCAGTCCATGTGTCACACTGGCACGATTCGTCCAGAATCCCCTCAATGATGAGCTTGCTGCACACGATACCTGCTGCCTTTGCCGCCGTCCGGTCTTTTACATCGACCAGAACTGCCCTTCCGCCATTGCCGTTTTTATCAATGTCGCGTTTTGCCATTTTCAGCAGTACGCTCTTACCAAGCTGACGACCGCCATATACCAGGCTGGCGCCTTCCGGCGACTCGATGGAGGTCAGCTCCGCTTCTCTGCCGGTGAACAGCTCCGGCGGCATATCCTGACGCGATTCTTCTACGAACGGCTGATAGTATGCAAACGGCAGTGTCACAGCCATCAGTCTGCGGATGACGGTATTTTCCGCATAATGCTTTGCAAGGTAGAACAGGATCACACGGTCGATGACAATGAAGGTCTTGGAGAAGGTCTTTTCCTCCTTGATCTTCCGCGCAAGTCTCCTGCGTTCCTCAATATTCAGCGCAAAATCAAGCAGTACGAGCGTGTGCCGGGCTGTTGCATTGACAGAACGGAACTTGTCCATCAGTGCATCACAGTTATAGGTGCCGTACAGACACAGCACACGGAATCCCTCTGTTTCGCTCTTGGAGCCAAATGCATGAATATGATGGACATAGTT
>JAILPP010000081.1 GCA_024699425.1 Oscillospiraceae bacterium
CCGTTTGTATCACGGGTGGAAAAACTGATACCATGACACATCCAGTGATTCAGATCGGAAAGCGGTGCTGACCAGACCTTGAGCTTGTCATCACAGAAACGGTACGATGCAGCGCAGTCGTGTGAACCGTAAAGATAGACACGGTCTCCGAATACATGAGACTCCCCGTCGGGGATATATTCCCAGAGTGGAAGAAACGGATTTGCCATGCGAATTCCCCCCCTTGCAATTTACCGCAATTTGTGCTATACTAATCATAGCACATTCTTGACCTGAAAGATAGAAAAAATCCGACACAAAATCGGACAAAAACGACATGGAGGTATCCTGATGTTCCGAATGCCGCTGGAATCCTTTACACAGGACGAACAGTTTCCGTTTTATATTCAATACGGCGTACACGAGAAAGCAATGTATCTGCACGGGCATGATGCCTACTTGGAACTTGTGATCGTTTTGTCCGGTCACGCTGTCCATATCGTGGACGGTGAGCAATATCCGATCGGAAAAGGAGATGTATTTGTCATCGGAGAGGAGACCGAACACGGCTATGATGCGCCGGAACATTTCCGTATCTGCAACATCATGTTCCGACAGCGGTTTCTTGAACCGAAAGCGTTGGACATTGCCGGCACACCGGGATTTCAGGCATTGTTTGTGCTTGAACCGCAGCGTTCACGGAATACGGGATTTACCAGCCATCTGAAACTCCTTCCCGATGAACAGCATCTTATCACTGACCAGCTCCGCCGTCTGCATGAAGAATATCACAACCGTATACCTGGATGGCAAACTATGGTCAGGGCAGAGTTCCTGCGTCTTGTCGTTATGCTCTCACGGCTCTACGATACAAACCGCATTGATGCGAATGCCGGTATCGTCAAGCTGGCTCCGGCACTCGCCTACATTGAAGCACATTTTCGGGAAGAACTGAGTATTTCCGGACTTGCAGAACTTGCACATTATTCAGAACGGCAGTTTCTGCGTTTGTTCAAGGAAGCAGTCGGAATCCTGCCGCTGCAATACATTACAAAACTGCGGATGAAGACAGCGTGCGTACTCCTGAAGGAAACCGACCTGAGTATCACGGAGATCGCAGGACGCTGCGGCTATCCGGACAGCAGCTATTTCGGACGGGTTTTCAGTCAGATATTCGGTGTATCCCCCAAAACATACCGAAAAAAACAAGAGGACGAATAGTCCTCTTGTTTTTAGGCGACGGGCTTATTGGGAGGGCTGCTCGCCCTCCCTCGGCAGGGCGGTCACCGCCCTGCACTCACATCGCTTTTGTATATGCGCTCATTTATAGTTATTCAGAACAACATTGCTGTTATCAGAAGTCCCGCCAGCAGTCCTGCATTTACCAAAGTGAACATTCCCAGAAATCTGCCGACCTGTGCGCCTTCTGCCTTCCTGTAGATTTGAAAGGAAATCAGACTTGCCAATGAGGCGATCAGTGTACCGAAACCGCCAATGTCCACACCAAGCAGAAGATCAGCTCCGTTTTCCGTAAAGCCTGCCAGCATCACCGCTGCAGGAACATTGCTGATGACCTGTGACAACAGTGCGGCGACAAGCAATTCCCGTCCGCTTAGAATTGCAGAAACCATTTCCTGTACTGCCGGAATCCGTCCGATATTCCCAACGAATATAAAAAAGCAAACAAAAGTCGCCAGAAGCGCATAGTCGATCTTCATCAGAATGCGATGGTCAAACGCAAAGGCGATCAGAATTGCCGCAATCAGCAAAGCCCATGCAGGAATTACACGGAGAACTGTCAGCAGACAAAGCGCAAACAAGCCGCCGAATCCCGCAAGCTCTTTTTTTCCGATTGATGGAACATCACGCTTCGGTGCTGTACACGGTTCTGACGGCAGAAAGAAAATCAATCCCAGCAATGCCGCCAAGCCCAGAAGACCGGTCGGAAGCATGATACGAATAAAATCAAATGCTGTCAGGTGATAGCGGTCATACAGGTACAGATTCTGAGGATTACCGATCGGTGTAAGCATACTTCCCAGATTTGTCGCTGCCGTTTCCAGAACAATGGTAAAGATACGGGTTTTTTCATCCTGTATCGACTCCCATATCAGCAGCGTCAGCGGAACAAATGTCAGCAGTGCAACATCATTCGTCACCAACATCGCTGAAAAGAAGCAAAGTAGCATCAAAATCAGCCCAAGGCGGCGGACTGTTCCTGCTTTCCGCAGGAGAAGCTGTGTTGCCTTCTCAAACAATCCCGCACTCCGCAAGCCGCTTACCGCCGCCATCAGAGCAAACAGTTCGATCAATACCGTAAAATTGCAATAAGAGAGATATTCCGCATCCGGCGGTACAAATACTGCTGTCAGAAGTGCTGCCAGAAAAGAAATGACCAGTACAGGCTGCGCCTTGACAAACGTAAGCAGTTTGTTCTTCATATCAGCTCCCATGTAAAGGAAACATCTTCACTGAGTTTGATGTCCTCCGGTGTAAATGCCATGAATTTTGCCGACCGCAGATGCAACCCGTCCTCTACGCCAAAGCTGGTTCTGGAAAACGGATCAAGAGAACCGAGCCGATAATCAATATGCTGTAATTCTCCGAGCTGACAACCTGAAGCATTGGCTAAGATTTCAGCACGTTCCAATGCATTGTTTGCCGCATCACAGAGAAGACGTTCCTCAGCGGCACGGGGGTCACAGAGGGTAAAGGCAATGCGGCACTCCGGGCAGGCATCACAATCGGAAACATTATGCAGTACCTCAGAAAGCAGCTCAAAATCCAGCGGAAGTTCCAGCACCATCTGATGCGTACAGCAATATCCGTTCATTTCCTGCTGAAATCCGCCCCGACCGTCCGGAACGCTTTCATACTCCGTGCGGACATTGAGATTGGTTGTTTTCAGTTCTTCCTGTCTGATGCCTGCCGCCCTGACCGCTTTCTGAAGTTCCTCTGTCTGTACATTTGCAAGCTCCATTGCAATGCTGTAATCCAGATCCTTTGCCTTCAGTTCAATGCTGATACGGATGCAGTCCGGACGTACAGAACCTGTTCCCGCACCTTTTACAGTGATCGTTCTCATAAATACCGCCCCTTTCGCATTTTTGTTGTAGCAGGAATCTTCTTGTTATTATTATAGCATAGATTGGAAAAAATTGCAATAGAAAGTGCAGAAACGAAAAAACAGAGTTTCCCCTGCACCATTGCAGTACAGGGGAAACTATCATCAATCATCAAACTCGCAGACGTAACCCATAGTGCCGTCTTTGTAGATCTTAACACAGGAATCACTGTTATCATTGAACGACCAGCGCTCACCATTCGGATTCCACAACATCATGTACGGCTCACGGACATCGCCGTCCTTACCGGAAGGCTCATGACCAAACCAGAGCTTCTCATCATCCAGATAACGGGTAGAACTGCCGTCGTTCCAGCTTGCCTTCACCGTATTTCCGGAAATACTCGTCTTGCCGCCGACCCAGAGATAGACAAGACCGGAATCTGCCTTCTTGATGGCAGCAATGACAGCCTTATAATCCGATTCATCCTTGATATAAGCCAAATGCCCGCCTTTTGCCTTGCACTTTGCCTGCGCTTCCGACCAGGTAAGCATTCCGGAGAACACCTCAAACCGTGCAGTGCCTGTCCGTTTGGAATCCGTCTCGTCCACAGAATCAGGATCCAGCGTTTCCAGTTCCATTTCGCCTTCTTCGGGTGCTTTGTCCGGAATATTGTCACCGTTCACAGCATGAAGCAGCGCATCAAGCAGTTCTTCTTTATTATACTGCGGGATACCGTTGAGCTGATAGTTCGCCTGCTTTGCCCTGACGTACTGCGTAAAGTCAACCAGATCGACAGAAGAACCGTTGACTGTGTAGGTTTCGCCAACAGACAGATAAACTTCCTCTTCTGTGACCTCACCGCTGCGGAGACGATAGACAGTATAGCACTCTTCCTCATCATCAGAACGAGTTGTCAGATAAGTGCCGCGGCGTGTACGGATACCGACCAGTTTTTCATCGCTTACGGTTTTTGTCTCACAGATCAGTGCTGCCTCCTCATCCACGATGGTATAAAGTGCAGCCTCCTCATTTGCCTGTATGTAAAGCTCCGGTGTCTCATCATCATCGATGTAGAACAGACGGTATTTAATCGCCTTGGGGCTTGTCTCCTTATGGGACTTTTCAAAATCCTTGATCGCAGCATAATAGGACTGTGCCCATTCCGAATCCGTATCAAAGGGGATATCGGTTTCCTCCGGAAGTGTCGGCTTTTCGGTTTCTGCCTCCGTGACTGCTTCCGTTGTTGCTTCTGTGACTACCACAGCAGTTTCAACCGGGGCATCCAGCGACTCGGTGTTGACATCATTTTTGTGATTGTTCAATATCATGATGACAGCACCGGTAATCAGTAATGCAGATGCCGCAATACAAGCAGCGGGAATAACCCACTTGGGCATCTGGTCAAGAACGGATACGGATTCCTCCGGCTTCTGGCTGCGGCGGGGAGCAGGTCTGTTTGACGGACGGCGGTTGTCCCCGACCGCAGATCTGCGCACGGGTTCACGGGCACGTTCTTCCGCTTCCGCAGCACGTCTTGCCGCAGCCGCACGCCTTCCGTGTTCCTCGCAATGTTCTCCGCAGTATTTACAGAAAAAAGCATCATCATCAAGCGGCTTTCCGCAATATTTACATCTCATAATTGATAATCACTCCTAATCACAGCAAAAAGACTAATGACCTGCACACTTTAACATTATAACACAGATAGGGAATTTTGTCAACTATCCGCTGAAAAATGTTTCAGAAGAAGGAAACAAAAATGACAAAATCCCCCTTTGTCCGACAACAAAGGGGGATTTTTCCTATGATTCATAATAGCAATACAACTGACAGGAGATCATGCCGTTGTAGAGTTTACGGCGCTTATCTGCCTTTTTTCCGTAATACTGCTCAAATTCGCTGTCTCCGCAGATGATGTACGCCGGTTCGGAAAGAACTTTTCCCATTGTGCGGTAAACCTTGCGAGCATCATTCTGCTCCAGCATACGTTCACCATAGGGCGGATTGCAGAAAACCACAGTGTCCGGAATCGGTTTGAAATCGGCGATGTCCCGCACCTCAACGTGCAGAAGCTCCGCAACACCTGCTTTCTTTGCATTTTCCATTGTGAGACGGACAGCAGCAGGATCACAGTCAGATCCGAAGCCCTCAAAGGCGACATTTTTGTCCACACGGTCAAGTGCCTCTGCCCTTGCATCCCGCCAGACCTGTGCAGGGATGCTGTCCCACTGTTCTGCCTGAAAACGTCTGTCAAGACCCGGAGCGATCTTACACGCACGGCGTGCTGCTTCGATCAGGAATGTTCCGCTGCCGCAGAACGGATCGCAGATCTTCGTGTTGCTCCGCATTCTGCCAAGGTCAAGAATACCCGCTGCCAATGTCTCACGGATCGGCGCAAGATTGGCATTTCTGCGGTATCCGCGCTTGTGCAGTCCTTCACCTGAAGTGTCCAGATACAGACAAACCTGATTTTTCAGAATGGTGAACTGAAGCTGATGCACACTTCCCGTTTCCGGAAGAAATCCTTCTGTCTGATATGCCCTCTGCAACCGTTTGACGGCTGCCTTTTTCAGGATCTTCTGACACGCAGGAATACTCGAAAGCTGAGAGTTCACGGAATGTCCCTTGACAGGGAAGGCATCCTCACGGCCGATAAACTGTTCCAATGGGGCATTGTACATACCTTCAAACAATTCCTCAAACGTAGATGCCTTGTATTCTGCCAGAACGATCTGAACCCGTTCGGCAACCGAAAGACCAATGTTGGCTCTGGCGAGGGTGGAGAGGTCGCCGGACCAGTTCACCCTGCCGTCAGAAACGGAAATGTCCTCTCCGCCGATCCTCGTCACCTCGAAACGCAATACTTTCTCCAGTCCGAAATGGCATGGAGCTGAAAAGCGGATACTGCTCATTCCCAATCCTCCCAATCCGGAGCCGGTGGATCCGGTGTATAGCTGTAATCATCATCGTCATCATCATCATAATGGCGGCGCTCAGTAGGCTTAGGAACGTACTTACAGCTTGTGCAATACTCACAGTTTGTGGATTTCCAATAGCCCTTTTCGCCTCTGGGACAGTATTTTCCGGCACGAAGTCCTGTTCTTGTGCAGACGTAATCTTCAATGACATCATCCGGAACAGGGAATTCCCGTTCTTCGTCCAGTTCATACTCGTTGGCATACTCACCGATGACATTCTGCCACATCAGAGCAGAGCTGATGTTGACATCGAGCTTTTCACGATCGGTGTAGCCGATCCAGACACCCGATGCAAAATCAGGTGTCAGACCGATGAACCAAAGGTCATCCCAGTTCTGCGTTGTACCAGTCTTGCCGACAACTTCTTTGTTACTGAGCTGTGCATAGCCTGCTGTACCGTTAGAGGAAACGACATTCTTCATCATACGATTCATGACATAGGCTGTTTCGGGGTCAACCGCCTCATAGGGAGAACCGTCATTTTCATAAACCAGTTCATGGTTGCCCTGTTCCAGACGGGAAACGCAGTGTGCCTTATAATAGGTACCGCCGTTACCGTAAGGAAGGTAGGAATTGACCATATTCTGCATGGTAACACCGTAAGTCAGCGCACCTACAGAAAGCGGAGAAAGTGCAATGTCCGTATGACCGTCTGCATCAATTTCCAGCAGATCAAGACCCATTTTTTCGGTACAGAACTGATATACGCCCTCCGGTGTCAGATCATCGACCAGATGTGCGGAGATCGTGTTGAGAGACTTCATCAGACCGTAAGCCATTGTCACATTGGAGCCGGAATAGTTGGTGACTTCACTGCTCATGGAGTAGTTGTGCGGCCAGAGATCGCCGTTCGGCAGTGTCAGACCGTAGTCACGGATCATGCTACCCCAACTGAACTGGTCGGTATAGATGCCGTAGCCGTAACCTGCAACAGGCTTGATGGTTGATCCGGGCTGACGTTTTTCCATCGTCGCATAGTTCATGATGAGAGAGCCTTTCTTCTCGCCGACAGCGCCCACACAGGCAAGTACTTCGCCCTCGTAATTCATGGCGATAAACGCACTCTGCGGATACGTTACCTCATCATCATCGTCAATCTCGCCGTCACCATTGGTATCATTGTAACGGGCTGAATTTTTGGGATTGATGATATTGCTGAGATCGGAATACTTTTCCTCAACATACGCCTGCATATCCGGATCAATCGTCGTGTAGATCTGATAGCCGCCGGTATTGATACGGTGAAGTGCTTCTTCCTTGTTAATGCCAAACGTTTCCATCAGATACGTCTGCACCTCACGGATCGCCATTTCGACAGTCCATGTCATCTGAGCATCTTCCGGATTATAGTCTTTGGTGACAAGTTCCGGATGCAATTTTTCATATTCCTTGGTATCGGTAAAAATCAGATGTTCATTGAGTGCTTCCTGATACTCATCATAGGAGATCGCACCGTGAACGTACATCTGCCAGAGGACGTATTCCTGGCGCTCACGGTTGCGCTTGCGTCCGGTGTTGACCCATTTGTGTGTCTTGTCGTCCTTATAGCCTGCAAAGGGGTTGATCGTCTCAGGAGACTGCGGAATTGCCGCAAGGACTGCACCTTCGGCAACGGTCAGGTCTTCCACATTCTTGCCGAAGTACT
>JAILPP010000084.1 GCA_024699425.1 Oscillospiraceae bacterium
CATTGCCTGCGCCGAATTTTGCAGCAGCTCTCAGTATCATTGTGGCATCCTTGGAATTGACGATCGTGTCACCGTTGACATCGCCCTTGGCAAGTTCAGGTTCCGAACCGAGGAACTCCTTGAGCTTTTCAGCAATCAGAGCATGACCTTCTTCGCTGGGATAATAACTCATGTTGTTCAGTCCTGTATACAGATACGCCCGATCACCAAATGCCGAAAATGTATCAACAACTTCGATCCCTTTTTCTTTCAGCCCGGTATATGCTGCGTTGACATAATTATTCAGCACAGCCTTGGCGGGATTCTTGATGATATCGTAGGACATTCTGCGCTTCGAGGACAAATCAGTATACTGTTCGATCGTGTTCAGAGCATTGTAAACGTTCAGACCAATGATCTCGGCATTCGGATAGGCTGACAGCTTTTCACCGATGGCGGTGACATTTGCCTGACAAGTCTCACGCCCCGAACGCAGGGCATCTGCAAGGATATTTGCTTCGGTCGAAAGATCATCATCTGTAATGTTGATCTTGCTGCGGTCCGCTGCAAACATCTCATCAATGCCCGTAAATTCCAGATTATTTTCCGCCATGAAGCGATTCACTTCCTCCTGGAACGGCTGCATGATGTCCTGCAAACCGACAGAGAATATAATCACGTCTGCATCTGCAAGCTGCTCCTTGACAGACGGGTCATCCAGTGTTGCCAGCAGATCGGCAGATGTACAGTCATCCTTTGCCAGATTGACCACGTCATAGTGATAATAGCGTTCCAGAAGAGAAACATAGGAATTTTCCGGCTTTTCCAACCCTTTTCCGGAGGAAATGCCGTCACCAAGCACAACGAGTTTCTTCTGACCGTCCGCTGCATTGACAATCGATGCGGACGGAAGTCCGGTAAGCACAGCCGCTGTCAGAATCGCCGCAGCAGCCTTTCTGAAATGTCTGTTCATAAATAGCCTCCATTCTGATCGCAGTGATCCGTATGATCGCCCATACCTGATTCTAACACAGAAACGCAGTAAAGTCAAGTGGTATTTTTCAGGAATTTATTTATATTTATTATTTTTCAGCATCAACACCGCCGCAATAATTGTCGGAATCGCCGATACTGCGAATGCAAAGGGCGTTGTCGGGTGCGGGAGATCGGGCGTATTCATGCCGTAAAAGCTGAACACCATCGTCGGAATGGACATGATGATCGTCACGACCGTCAGCCGCCACATGACAAAGTTCATATTGTTGGAAATGACCGAACCGAATGCCTCGACCATACTTGAAATGATGCCCGAATAGATATTGCTCATTTCGATCGCCTGCCGTACTTCGATGAGGACATCTTCCAGCAAGTCCTGATCTTCGTCATAGAGTTTGATTGTGCGCCCACGCAGGAGTTTTTCAATGGTGACTTCGTTCGCTTTCAGGGAAGTGGAGAAGTACACAAGGGATTTTTCCAGCTCCAGCATCTGCACGAGTTCCTGATTTTTCATCGCACCTGAGAGCTTCTGTTCCATGACCTGACTGGTCTTGTCAATCTGCTTTAAGTCTTGCAGATAAATGGCTGTGATGCGCAGAAGAAGCTGCATGACAAAGCGGGTTTTCATGCGTGTCTGCACGCCCTTGACAATACCGTCCGACATATCCCGCAGAATACGGTTATCCCGCAGGGAAATGGTGAATACATAGTCCTGTGTGATGATGATGCCGAGCGGCACGGTAAAAAAGAGAATGGTTTCTTCGGTCTGAATCTCCGACACGGCTGTATCAACGATGATGAGCGTCTGGTTATCCTCACGCTCAATACGGGAGCTTTCCTCCTCATCGAGAGAAGAGCGAACAAAACCGCTGTCCAGACCATATGTCTCGATCAGCGACTGCACTTCCTGCGCCGTCGGATCAATGACAGAGATCCAGCAGCCCGGTGACGGTGTTTCGACCTCTCGAACGCAGTTGTCCTGCGTCTGGTAGAAGTGAATCATGGGTAGAGTTACCCCCTTTCAAAAGTATACGTTTTCGCCCGCAAGGGTCCGTACTCATGATCTCACCTCCGTTTTTGGCGGAATTACGCCTGTATTATTATTATAGCAGAAGATGGCGCTTTTTGCAATACTTCCTTTGAAATTTTTTCTGTTCGTGCGGAAGTTCCGCCTTTGCCGTCCTTATGAAACGGTATAGTGAAATAGCCAAAAAACATAAAATTCATTTGTTCAAAACGCAGAAAAACAAAAATAAGTGCCAAATTTGTGATATTTTCTGTTATAATAATAGAGAGGAATTGATTTTCCTGAATTCACAAACGGGAGGTTCAGAAAATGGAGCAGTATGATGTCATTGTGATCGGTGCGGGCGTGATCGGCTGCGCTGCCGCACGGTATTTGAGCCGTATGACAAACAGCATTCTTGTTCTTGAAAAAGAGGAGGACGTGTGCAGCGGTACCAGCAAGGCAAATTCCGGCATCGTCCATGCGGGATTTGATGCCGAACCGGGTACGCTCAAAGCTGCCATGAATGCGGAAGGCTGCAAGATGATGCCGCAGCTTTCGCAGACACTCGGATTTCAATTCCGTCAGAACGGTTCTCTTGTCCTCTGTTTCGATGCGGCGCAGATGCCCGAACTGCAAAAACTCTACGACAGGGGAATCGCCAACGGCATTCCGCAACTGAAAATTCTGACGGGCGATGAAGTGCGCAGTATGGAGCCGAATGTCTCCGGACAAGTTGTCGCCGCCCTGTATGCGCCCACGGCGGGCATTGTCTGTCCGTTTTCCATGACGGTGGCATTTGCCGAAAATGCAGCGGCAAACGGGGCAGAATTTGCCTTTCTCGAAGCCGTACAGGAGATTTGTCCGCAGGACGGCGGTTTCACAGTCGTCACCGACAAGAGAACGCTCAAAGCCCGTGCCGTCGTCAATGCGGCAGGGGTGTATGCGGACGTGTTCCACAATATGGTATCTGCCGAAAAAATTCATATTACACCGAGGCGGGGTGAATATGTCCTCATGGACAGAGAGGTCGGCGATCTTGTGAACTGCACCGTTTTCCAGCTTCCCGACAAGCTCGGCAAGGGCGTGCTGGTCACACCGACAGCGCACGGCAATCTCCTCGTCGGTCCGAATGCTCAGGATCTTGACGACAAGGATAATACCGAGATCACCGCAGCAGGCATGGAAGATATCAAAGCCCGTGCGCTCAGAAGTGTCCCCAATGTACCATACAACAAAACGATCACCGGCTTTGCGGGACTTCGTGCCCACGGCGATCAGGGGGATTTCGTTCTCGGAGAACCGAAAGACTGCCCGTCGTTCTTCGATGCCGCCTGCATCGAGTCGCCCGGTCTGACAAGTGCGCCTGCGATCGGTGCATACCTCGCACGGCAGATCGCTGACAGGCTCGGTCTGACCGAACGGCAGGATTTTCAGGCGGAACGGGAAGGATTTACCGCAATCGCCAAACTCCCGCCCGAAGAACGTGCAAAACGCATTGCGGAACGTCCCGAATACGGCAATATCGTCTGCCGCTGTGAGAACATCTCCGAAGGTGAGATCATGGATGCCATTCGGCGCAGTCCAGGTGCGAAAAGTCTTGACGGAATCAAACGTCGTGTCCGACAGGGAATGGGGCGCTGTCAGGCAGGCTTCTGCACGCCGAAAACAATGGAAATTCTTGCAAGGGAACTGAGCGTTCCCATGACCGCAGTTACCAAGAACCGCCCCGGCTCTGAGATGGTGAGGTGTGACGATGAAACAGCATAAAATTGTGATAATCGGCGGAGGTCCTGCGGGTCTTGCCGCTGCACTCGGCGCAAAGGCACACGGCATAGATGATGTCCTGATCCTCGAACGTGACGAACGGCTCGGCGGTATCCTCAACCAGTGCATTCATAACGGTTTCGGACTGCATACGTTTAAGGAGGAACTGACAGGTCCCGAATATGCACAGCGCTACATTGATCGGGTTCTCGCCGCAGGCATTCCCTATCAGCTCCGCACAACCGTTGCAGAGATCACACCGAATCGGGAAATTCTCTGTGTCAATGCAGAGGAAGGCGCAGTCACAATCAAAGCCGATGCTGTGATTCTGGCAATGGGCTGCCGTGAACGTCCGAGAGGTGCGCTCGGACTGCCCGGTTTCCGTCCGGCAGGCGTGTACACCGCAGGAACTGCACAGCGGCTCATGAACATTGACGGATATATGGTCGGCAGGGAAGCGGTCATTCTCGGTTCGGGAGATATCGGGCTGATTATGGCACGGCGCATGACGCTCGAAGGCGCAAAGGTCAGAGCTGTGGCGGAACTGATGCCGTATTCCGGCGGTCTGAAACGCAATATCGTACAGTGTCTCGATGATTTCGGCATTCCGCTGAAACTGAGCCATACGGTAACAAAAATTCACGGAAAGGAACGTGTCACGGGCGTGACCCTCTCACAGGTTTGCGCTGACCGCAAGCCCATTCCGGGAACGGAGGAATATTACTCCTGTGATACGCTTCTCCTGAGCTGCGGTCTGCTCCCCGAAAACGAGCTTTCCAAATCGGCATCTGTCGAACTTGACCCCGTGACGGGAGGGGCTGTTGTCTCTGACCGTCTGGAAACTTCCGTGCCGGGTATCTTTAGCTGCGGCAATGTTCTCCATGTGCATGACCTCGTGGACAATGTTTCACAGGAGGCTGCCCGTGCAGGTGAAAAAGCGGCGGAATTTGTCAAAAACGGCAGAAGCTCCGGCGGAACTGCCATTCGTCTCAAAGGCGAAAACGGCGTGCGCTACACCGTCCCGCAGATACTCTACGCAGACGATATGGACGAAAAGCTCACCGTGCGGCTGCGTGTCGGGGACGTGTTCCGCAATAAGGCGCTTGTCGTCTGCTATGACGGCAAAGAAGTCAAACGCCTGAAAAAGCGCATCATGGCACCGGGCGAAATGGAAGAAGTCACTTTACAGCGTGACAGCCTGACCGATGATGTGCGGGAAATCATCATTCGAGTGGAGGGATGAGCATGAAACAAGAGTTGACCTGCATCCGCTGTCCGATGGGTTGCCAACTGACCGTTGAGATCAGCGGCGATTCCGTCACCGTAAGCGGCAACACCTGTCCGCGGGGTGCGGATTACGGAAAAAAAGAAGTCACCGCCCCGACCAGAATCGTCACAAGTTCCGTGAAAGTACGGGGCGGGGAACTGCCGCTGGTGTCCGTCAAGACGGCATCGGATATTCCGAAGGATAAGATTTTCGATGTCATGGCAGAGATTCGCCGCTGCTACACAGATGCACCTGTGTATGTGGGAGATATTCTGATCGCAGATGCCGCCGGAACAGGCTGTGCCATCGTTGCAACACGAAATGTCGAACGTGTGAACTCATAACTGTAAACTATAAATGCGTACTGCGGTGCAGGGCGACGGGGGGGCGAGCATCCCCCAAAAATCTGCCTGTGACTTGACAAAATGCCCAAAGGGGTCTATAATATAATTAGTACATTATTCCAAAAGGAGAATGATTGTGAATATACTCATCGTTGGCTGCGGCAAAGCCGGCAGCATTCTTACACAGACCCTTTCCAGCGAAGGGCATGATGTCACCGTCATGGACAAGGACGGCGATATTGTCAAAAGTCTCGTCAACAACCACGACGTGCAGGGCGTTGTCGGCGGTGCGCTCATCGTCCGTGATCTCAGGGAAGCAGGCGTGGAAGATGCCAATATCATCATCGCCATGACCGACTCCGATGAAACCAATATCATGTGCTGCCTGATGGCACGCAAACTCGGCGCAAGACACTCTGTCGCCCGTGTGCGCAATCCCGCCTATGCAGAGCAGATGGTCTTTATGCGTGAGGAACTCGGTCTTTCCATGATGATTAACCCCGAATTTCAGACCGCCAACGAGATCTCCCGTATGCTGCGCTTCCCCAAGGCGATCCATGTGGAAACGTTTGCCAAAGGACGCATGGATCTGGCAGAGATCAAAGTGCCCGAAGAAAGCGCCCTCAACGGCTTGCAGCTCGCTTCCATCGCTCCGAAACTCGGTGTGCATATCCTCGTCTGTGCCGTGCTGCGCGGCGAAGAACTGACCATTCCCGACGGCTCTTTTAAACTGGCAGCAGGGGACAAGATCTATATCACGGCGGCTCATGCGGAACTCGGAAAGCTCTACAAGAAAATGAGCAACCTGAAACGCCATATCCGCAGTACGATCATTGTCGGCGGCGGCAAGATCGGATTTTACCTCATACGACAGCTTCTGGAACTGGGCATTCAGGTCAAGGTCATCGAACAGGACAGAGCCAGATGTGAAGAACTTGCAGGATTTTTCCCCAAGGCTGTCGTGATCTGTGCGGACGGCACCGATCAGGAAGTTCTCCTCGAAGAGGGCATTGCAACGGCAGATTCGTGCATCATGCTCACAGGGATTGATGAGGAAAATATCATTCTCTCGTTCTATGCCAAGAAGATCGGCGTGGACAAGGTCATCACCAAGATCAACCGCACCTCTCTGCTTTCCATCTCGGACAGCGTGGGACTTGAGAACATTGTCTCCCCCAAGGAGACAACCGCCGAACTGATCTTGCAGTATGTCCGTGCCAAGCAGAACTCCGAAAACAGCAATATCATCACCCTTTACCGCCTTGCGGACAACCGTCTGGAGGCCATTGAGTTTATCGTGCGGGGCGGGGCAAAGTATATCGGCATTCCCCTGAGAGATCTCAATGTCAACCCCGGTTTCCTCATTGCGGGCATTATCCGCGGCAACAAGCGAATTATCCCTTCCGGTTCGGATTTTCTCAAGGAAAACGACAGCGTTGTTGTCGTCACAACAAACCGCAAGATCACAAGTCTTGACGAGATGTTCGCAACAGAAGGGAGCCGCTGATGAATCATAAAATGATCGTTTACCTCACGGCACAGATCATCCGTGCCATCGGGGTATTGCTGCTGATCCCCATGATCGTGGCTGTCATTTACAGAGAGACAAACAGTATTATCGGCTTTGCGGGAACAGCGGGGGGCATGATCCTCCTCGGAACGCTCATCACACTCAAAAAGCCCGAAAACAGCGCCGTTTACGCTCGTGAAGGTATGGCGGTTGTCGCTGTTTCGTGGATTCTGATGTCCTTCCTCGGCGCAATGCCCTATTTTCTGTCGGGCGAGATTCCGAACCTTGCAGATGCCGTTTTCGAGACAGCTTCCGGACTGACGACCACGGGTTCGACCATTCTCAATGACATTGAGAGCGTGTCACGTTCCTGTCTGTTCTGGCGGGCGTTCACGCATTTCATCGGCGGCATGGGCGTTCTCATGTTCATGCTGATGATTATGCCGCAGACCGGCACACGAACCATGCACCTCGTCCGTGCCGAATCCGCAGGCCCGACCGCAGGCAAACTCGTGGCAAAAATGACCCTCTCCGTGCGCATTCTCTATGCCATCTATATTGCGCTTACTTTATCCGAAACGATACTGCTCCTCTGCGGCGGTATGCCTTTCTATGATGCAATCACTACGGCGTTTTCCACCGCCGGAACGGGCGGTTTTTCCTGCCGTGCCGGCAGCATTGCGGACTACGACAGCGCTTATGTTGATTTCATTGTCACGCTCTTCATGGGGCTGTTTTCCGTCAATTTTACGCTCTACTTCCTGATTATCTCCGGCAAGATCAAGCAGGCGCTTGCCAACGAGGAACTCCATGTATTCCTCGGCATCGTCCTGACTTCCACGGCGATCATCACCGTCAATATCATGCATATCTACGGCAATTTCCTGACGGCGCTGCGCTATGCGGGCTTTCAGGTGCTGACCATCACCTCCACAGCGGGCTTTGCAACTGCGGATTACACCGAATGGCCATTTCTCTCGCAGACGATCCTGCTGATCCTGATGTTTGTCGGCGGCTGTGCAGGTTCAACGGGCGGCGGTCTGAAAGTCATGCGGATTCTGGTTCTCGTCAAAAGTGCCATCAAGGAAATACGCTGTACACTTCGTCCCCGTGCGGTGGATGTGGTCAAATGCGACGGCAGACCGCTTGACAAAGAGGTGGTTCACGGCATCGGACATTATTTCATCGTGTTCATTCTGCTGATGACATTCAGTATTCTGCTGCTCTCGCTGGATGGTCACGATGTCCCGACAACGGTCACAGCGGTAATTACCTGCATGAACAATGTCGGTCCCGGACTCAATG
>JAILPP010000094.1 GCA_024699425.1 Oscillospiraceae bacterium
TGATGTCCTTGTCACACGGGAGACAGATCGTTCCATTCATGATGACGGCGTGGAGGGCATTGCCAATCAGAAACGCTCGGATATGGATAACCGCTTGGATATTTTCAATTCCGTGCAGGGAGCAGTCTGCCTGTCGATTCATCAGAATCAGTTCACAGATCCGCAGTATAACGGGGCACAGATGTTCTATGCCGACACCAATCGGAGAAGTGCAGACCTTGCACAGAAACTGCAATCGAAATTCGCAGAATATCTCCAGCCGGAGAACCGCCGTGAGATCAAATGCTGCGGCAAAGATCTGTTTCTATGCTATTACAGCAAGAATCCAACAGTGATGGCGGAGTGTGGCTTTCTCTCCAATCCGGAGGAGGCGGCACTTCTTGTCACCGAGGATTATCAGCAAAAGGTAGCGTTTACACTGTTCTCCGGTATTGTGGAGTTCTGTGCAGAAAAGTGAAAATATAGTGTAGATATCGCAAGAGCCTGTTTAGTATCTTCCGGCAGCCGTCTTTTCGGCATCTTTCCACCCTGATTCAGTCTGTCCTCCTTGTAATACAGCAAGTATTGCTGCATCGGACATCCGTCATTAGGGCGAAAATCTGTTCGGAAATCCGGCGGGAACTCCTTATTTTGGATCATTTCTTTCGTGAGGAACATGAGGAACAAAAAAGCAAAGAATCTATACAGAAAATTTTTTCAGGCATCTGTCCGCAGAAGTCTCTCCAAAATATTTTTTCTATCTACACAATACATATTTTCAAAAAATGTTCCTCAGTTCCTCACACCTAAAAAAGCACGAAATACAGGGATTTTCAATGCCCAAAAATGAGGAACACGACGTTCCTCACTTGTCAGCGCAAAGTGTTATAACAAAATTTGGAAATTTGTTATCTTCCGAGGAGATTTAGTTATGAATTATGTTAAAGAGGAAGCTATGCTGTGCAAATATAACAAATTTTAATAAATTTCATGCAGAAGCACCGAAGAGGTGGATTGTCGGCTTGACTTTATCACGATATAGTGATATAATATGGTTAGTGCCTGCTCAGAATCAAAAATACTTTGAAATAGGGTGGGACCTGAATATTAAGAGCGGGAAGGGTTAATTTCAAGATGGATCAGAACCAGAGTATTTCAATTATAGATCTGATAAAACTGATGTTAAGCCATATCTGGCTGATTATTGTTGTTGCACTGTTCGGCGGTGCTGTGGCGTTCGGAATTTCCAAGTTTGTGATTCCGCTGGAATATTCTTCCCATATCACAATGTACGTCCAAAGCTATACAGGTATCTCCGAAAACTCGGACAACATCAATAACATCAGCAACTCCAAACAGCTCGTCAATACCTATATGGAAGTGCTGAAAGATGATGCCGTGCTGAACGCGGTCGGGGAAAAACTGGAACAGCAGTTCACGCCGGGCGTGCTGAAAGAGAATTTTATCATCAGTGAAGATGGAAAAATCGCGCCTGCTTCCATCCGCAGTTGCCTTTCCATCTCGTCTGTAACGGATACTTCCGCCGTGAAGATCAAAACAACCACGAAAAATGCAGAGGTTGCCGCGGCTTTGTGCAATGATCTGACACAGGTTGCACCGGGATATGTGGAAGAGGCGGTCGGTGTTGGCTCGATCAATACGATCGACACTGCCAAGGTGTACCCGAAACCGGTTGCACCGGATATGAAGAAGAACACGGCAATCGGTCTGGCTGCCGGCTTCATGCTGATCGTTCTGATCATCTTCCTGATCGACTTCTTTGATAACACGATCAAGGATGCGGATGCACTCGGAAAACAGTATCAGAAGGCGATCATCGGTCAGATTCAGCAGTTCGGTTCGGACAAGAAGAGAAAGAAGGATCAGGACAAGAATGAGCATATCAAGCTCACAGATAAAGAAGTTCCGTTCTTCATCGTGGAAAGCTACAAGTCCATTCGTACCAATGTTTCGTTCTCCCTGTCAACCGTTCAGAAAAAAGTGTTTGCCGTTTCATCGGCAAATCCCGGTGAGGGCAAGTCTACAACCTCTTCCAATATTGCCATTGCACTGGCGCAGGGCGGTAACAAGGTGCTTCTGATCGACGCGGATATGCGTAAGGCAGTACAGCATAAGATCTTCGACCTGAAAAATAAGCACGGTCTTTCCTCCGCCATCAGTAAGATGAGCAAACTGGAGGACTGCATTCAGAGAAATGTCATGGAGAATCTGGACGTAATGACATCGGGACCTGTTCCGCCAAACCCCTCTGAGCTGCTCGCATCGGAGAATATGACGGCGATCATGAATCAGCTGACAAAAGAATATGACATGATCCTCATTGATACCCCGCCGATCAATGTTGTCACGGATGCAATGGAGCTTGCAAAGATCATTTCCGGCATTATCGTGGTAATGCGCTACGGCAGAACGACTTATGAGGACTGCGATGAGGCAATCAAGAAGATCGAGTTTGCACAGATGAATGTACTTGGTTTCATTCTGAATGCGGTCAAGACCGACCGTGGCGGCAAGTATTATTCCAAGTATAAGTACAAGGACAAGTATTATTACAAGAAGGGCTATGGCTACGGTTACGGCTACGGCTACGGTTACTACGGCGCAAAACCGGAACTGGAACTCAATACGGTAACTGCGGAAACCGAACCGGAACAGAAAGAACCGGAGCAGACGGAAACACCGCAGAACACCGCACAGCAGGAAGCACCGACAGTTGCTCCCGATGAGATCGAAACAACGGATGCAAAGCAGAGTGCGGCACCGACAATCACGTTGGATGTGCATGAACCGCTGCAAATGAGCAGAAAACAGATGCAGAGAATCAGAAAGGGGTTGGAGTAGCAGTATGTTGACAGAATATCATTGCCATATCCTCCCCGGTATTGATGATGGATCGGAAAATACAGAGATGTCTCTGAAAATGGTAGAGATGATGCAGGCACAGGGCGTGGAACGCATCGTGGCAACGCCGCATTTCTATGCGCACCGTGAGAAATCCATTGCAGATTACCTTCGGAAACGTCAGGAGGCGTTTGAACAGATCAGGGATTCAGCGGCGGTCAAAGAGATACGGCTCGGCGCAGAAGTGGCGATCGAACATGGTATTTCCGAATTGCCCGGAATTGAAAAGCTCGCCGTTGAGGGGACAAGAATCATTCTGCTGGAACTGCCGTATCGGGAGTACTCAGAGTGGATGTCAGAGGAGATCTATAATATTTCCGCCGAATACAAGCTCAAGGTAATGCTGGCTCATGTTCACAGATACCTTGCCTATTATACCAAGGAGCAGATAGAAACGATTCTGTCTACAAAAGCGATTCTTCAGCTCAACAATGAAGCCTTTGCAAGCTGGAAAGAGAAAAAGCTCGCACGCAGGGTCATTAGCGAATATGAACGCTTCGTATTTGGCAGTGATGCGCATAATCTCACTGACCGCAAGCCCAACTGGGACTTGTTGCAGAAGAAGGTGAAACCGGAAGTCATTTCTGTCTCCAACGAAATTCTGGAGCGCTACACAAGGTGATGGAAGGAAATGTAATTGCAGTTCGCAGTATTGTATCGGTGAAATGAGGTTAGGAAGACTTGAAACAGCATTTGAAAAATTTTAGGTTCCGGAAAATGGCACTGGCTGCCGCGGATGTATTTATTGTGCTGGTATCAGCGATCATTTCAAATTATGTGCTGCTTGCACTTCAGTGCGGGATTTCGCATGAACAGCTTGTTGTCAGCATTGCTTTGTCAGCAGTCACCTGTCTCGGCGGACTTACGATCTGCGGTGCGTACAGCAAGCTCTGGAGATATTTTCACGCAATGGATTATCTGTCCTGCGTATATGGTATTCTGGTCGGCATTGTTTGCTCATGTTTGTTCATATACATACTGGACGGGACAATGCCCGTGCGGTATGTCTGCTTGCATACCGTGCTGTCAATCATTGGAATTTGTACGTTTCGCTACATTTTCAAACGTACTTTCATTGAACTGGTAGATGTTGGCAGGCGTGAGGCGAAATACAAGCGTACCATGATCGTCGGCGGCGGACAAGCCTGCAAATTGCTGATTCGTGAAATTCATAATGCGCAGTTGTCACCATACACCGGTGATAAATCCACTGCCATATTTGATCCGGTCTGTATCATAGACGATGACAGAAAGAAAATCGGTCAGGATATTGCGGGTGTGCAGATCGTCGGGGTCACTACCCAGATCAACAAGTTTGTCCACGAATTTGAGATCGAACAGATCGTATTCTGCATTCCTTCGTGTCTGGAAGAGGAACGCAAGCGCATTCTTGACATCTGTTCCAGAACTAACATTCCTGTCAAGGTGATCCCGTTCCTTGGCAATCTGCTGTTTGATGATGCCAATACCACGCTTCTCGGTCAGATTCGTGACATTAAGGTGGAAGACCTGCTCGGCCGTGATCCGATCCGCTTTGATAACAAGGACATCAGAGACTTCATCAGCGGGAAGATCTGCATGGTAACGGGCGGCGGCGGTTCGATCGGTTCAGAGCTGGTTCGTCAGATTGCCAGATATGATCCGAAGCAGATCATCATTGTGGACATCTGCGAGAATTATGCCTATGATATTCAGCAGGAGCTGATCGAAACCTACGGCAAAAACCTGAATCTCGTGGTTCGCATTGCATCTGTACGGGATTATTTCCGGATGAATCAGTTATTTCAGCAGTTTCATCCGCAGGTGGTATTCCATGCAGCGGCACATAAGCACGTCCCTCTGATGGAAGAAAGCCCGATGGAAGCCATCAAGAACAATGTGATCGGTACATTCAATGTGGCATCGCTGGCACAGTTTCATAATGTGCAGAAGTTCGTGATGATCTCAACGGATAAAGCCGTCAATCCGACCAACTGCATGGGCGCATCCAAACGCTGCTGTGAAATGATTGTACAGTATCTTTCCGGACAGCCGGACTGCAAAACGGAGTTTGTAACCACAAGATTCGGCAATGTGCTTGGCTCTAACGGTTCTGTCATTCCGAAATTCAAGCGGCAGATCGAGAACGGGCAGGCAGTTACCGTCACGCACCCCGATATTATCCGTTACTTCATGACAATTCCGGAGGCAGTCAGTCTTGTCATGGAGGCGGCTGTCCTTGCGCACGGTGGTGAGATTTTCGTGCTGGATATGGGTCAGCCGGTACGCATTGTGCAGCTTGCGGAGAACCTGATCCGTATGTATGGGAAAGTGCCGTACAAGGACGTGAAGATTGAATTTACCGGTCTGCGTCCGGGCGAGAAAATCAAGGAAGAACTTCTGATGAATGAGGAAGGCTTGCAGAAAACCCGGAATAAACTGATCTTCATTGGCAAGCAGATCGACATTGATCAGGAGCAGTTTATTGCAGAACTGCGGAAACTCCGTGATGCGGCTCTGGAAAATAATGAACAGGTTGCAATTACGGCGCTGCATAACATGGTGCCGACCTTCGTGACACCGGAAGAATTTAATCAGCAGTATCTGAAAGAGGAACGCCCTGAAGTGAAGAAAGTGCCCGTTGCAGTGTGATACAAAAGTTGCAAATAAGTGCGTGATCGAAACTTAAAAATATTGATTGCGTTGAAAATGCCGAAAAAACTGGGAAAATAACGCGCCATTGCTTGACTTTTTGAAGGATGAGTGCTATAATTAAGCTAACCGGATAATACATTTGAAATATGCTGCTTCAGTTACGTTCGGTGATTTTCTTATAGATGTCATTTCGGTTGACTTGCAGTCCTCAGAAATTGCAAATGACGAAAAGTGTGCTTGATTTCTCATCCCTGCCCTTTGTGGAGTAGGGGAGGTGACAGGTCAGACAACAGCATATCGGATATGCTGTTAAATGGCTTGATTTTGGGATTATTCACGCGCTGTTAAGTGCCGCTGAAGAACGGTAGGCGATGACAGACAACCGTGAAAGGGCACTCTGGGGTTTGTTGGGTAAGGATGTTTTAATATAATAATTGTATTGTAATGTAACTAATTGTATCCGAAAACATCACATGATTGCCCGGAAATGAATAGCAGAGGGCAATT
>JAILPP010000102.1 GCA_024699425.1 Oscillospiraceae bacterium
AAAAACGTCAAGGGCTTCACACTGGTTGAGCTGATCGTAGTTATCGCAATCATCGGTGTACTGGCTGCAATCCTCGTTCCGTCTATGCTGGGTTATGTAAAGAAGTCTAAGATTTCTTCCGCTAACACAGAAGCTAAGAACTGCTACGATGCTGTAAACACTACTCTCGTTGAGCTGGATTCTGAGGGGCATACTGTAGCAGACAATACAGCCGGTCAGAATCTCGTAGGTTGGACTGATAACGGTGTTAATGTTTCTGAGAGAATCCAGAATTATTTCGATGTTAGCAAGCTCGCTTCTGCTGTAGCCTGGATTCAGGGTCAGTCCTGTGCTGGTGTTGTTGTTGCTGACGGTAACTACACTGGTGGATACCCTGCTGCTGCTCCGGCTAAGAACGGTAATCTGGAGAATGGCAAACAAGCTGATGGTCCTGGCACAACATTCTGGCCGTTAGCAAACGCAACTGCTGCTGTAAACCACGGTGCTGCTGCTGGCAATAACAACAATAACAACAATAATCCGTAAGGCTAAACACAATTCACAATTAACATGATACTTTACCGATTGCCTCTCCGGTGTCTCCGGAGGGGCATTTTTTTAGTTCGTCAATCCTGTTTCTGCCCGGATTCGACATACTCTGCGCCGACCAGATCGAGCGCCTCAATCAGCCCGTCATAGGCACGCAGGGAAGCGCCGTCCTCCTCAATGCGGACAGGCAGACCGGGATTCGCCCTGACGATGCCGACGAACTCATCGAGCGTATACGCTTCATTCTTATAGACATAATCGCCGCCGACGACCAGTACTTTAATATAGCTGAGGTTCTCGGTGACGGGTTCCGTCGAAGGCGGCTGTGTCTCGGTGAGAATTTCGCTTTCCGTGTCGGGCACGGCTTGGGTAGCAGGCACATCACTTTCGAGCAATTCCAAAGAATCGCCGTCACTGATACCGCCCTGATGTTTACTCATATAATAGAGTGTCCCTGCGACCCCGATGCCGACACCGATCGCAAGGACAATAATCCCGCCCACGATCACGCCGGCGGGATTGGCAGCATAGCCTTTCACACGATAATTCATTGCACGTCCTCCTCCACGAATCTGTCAATCTGGGTAAAAGAAAACTGATGATTGCCGAGCTGAATTTCTTTGAGTTCCCGAATGACGGAGTTATAGGCATCACGGCTGCCCGGCTCATCGGAATCGTAGCTCAGTACGCAAAAGACGGTTTCATCGTCCGCAAAGCCCGCATCGGACAGCATCTGCCGCAATTCGAGGGAAAGCCGTTGTTCGTCGTCGCTGTCGATTCTGCCGAGAACATCGTCCTGCCCGACAGCGGCTTGAAGATACCAATAATTTTTCTTACAGCAGAGTGTGAGATTGAGTGTCCGTCCCCGTCTGTAATCATTGACCGCCCGCAGGATAGAAGCCTGACGGGCGTTGACATTTTCGAGGGCATCGAGTTCGTCCTGCGTAATCTGAAGCTGTTCGCTTGCATTCTGTTCCCGCAGTTCTGCGATGCTCTGCGCTTCGGAAGCAGCTTGTTCGGCGGCGCTGGCTCTGTCGCGGATTCTGGTCGTCTCATTCTGATAATTGAGAATGAACCAGAAGAGAATAATCATAATGACATCGAGCAGAGAAGTAAAGTCGAGAATAATTTCCCGTGCTTTCATGGCACTTTCACCTCTTGGCGTTTATCTGCGGTATTCCGTTCAAGATAGGTTTCGATCTCGTTGTTATTATGAGTCACCAGCGGCGAGAGAATCGAATCAAAAACCGCCTTGAAAGCGATAGCGAAGATCAGCCCTGCGAGGGTAGTATACAGGGCAGAGAAGAACAAATCGACAGTCATATCAGTCTGAGCCATATTCCCTGCAAGCCCGACAAGCGACTTGACCGTACCGAGCATACCGAGCAGGGGAAAGCAGGCGGTGAGGTTAGCAAACAGTGCATATCCGATATTCATAAATTTCTGCAAGCTGACGAGATGATCTTCATTGACAGCGCCTTTTGATTTTCTGACAGGATTTGCCCGCCGTCTGACAATAAGGAGTTCCTTGTCAATTTCACGGACTTTCATAAACGTAAACCCCCACACGCCGAAGGTAAAGATAGCAAAAAGGATAATCACCCACACAAACGGATCCTGAAACACGACAAAAAGCACCTCACAAACAAAAATTTCGGCAACAAAAGCGATGAGGGGTGCAGGGGGAATCATTCCCCCTGCCGGGGTCGAGGGGCAGCGCCCCTCGCGGGGGTTTGGGGGCAGCGCCCCCAAAAGCCGCCCAAATCAGCGTTTCTTTTTCCCTTTGGTATTCCGAAGCGGATGGCGGGCGGTTTTGTGATTGGGGTCAGATTTCTGCCTGTCGTCCTTTCGGGGCGCATGGGGATCAGCAGGAACAAGGCAGCCCGCACCCGACCCGATGAGATCACGCCGTCCCGCACGAATCAGCGTTGCGCGGATTCTGGGGTGATTTTCGGTCTTATAGTACTGTAAAAGCGCGCGCTGTTCGGCTTTTTCCTGCGGAGTACGGGGAACATAAATTTTTTCCATCGTATAGGGATTCAGACCTGTCCAGAACATACAAGTTGAGATTGTTCCGGGCGTAGGGTAGAAGTCCTGCACCTGTTCGGGGCGGATGCCCTCTTTTTTGAGGAAGCAAGCCAGATCAATGGCATCCCGCATAGTACTTCCAGGGTGACTGCTCATCAGATACGGCACGAGGTACTGTTCCTTGCCCATGCCCTTGGTAATTTCATAAAAGCGTTTCTGAAAGCGTTTATACGCTTCAATATGGGGTTTCCCCATAAGATCAAGCACATGATTGGAGCTGTGTTCAGGAGCGACTTTAAGCTGACCGCTGACGTGATGGCGGACGAGTTCCCGAAAGAAGCTCTCATCCTGATCGCAGAGCAGATAATCATACCGTATTCCCGAACGGATGAACACCCGTTTGACTTTCGGCAAAGCCCGCAGTTTCCGCAGAAGCTGCAAATACTCACTGTGATCGACGTGAAGATTTTTGCAAGGTTCGGGCGCAAGGCATTTTTTACCTTTGCAAAGCCCGTACCGGAGCTGTTTCTGACAAGACGGGTGACGGAAATTCGCCGTAGGCCCGCCGACATCGTGAATATAGCCTTTGAAATCGGGAAATGTCGTGAGGAGTTTTGCCTCTTCCATGACGCTTTCCTCGCTGCGGGCGGTCATACGTCTGCCCTGATGGAGCGCAATGGAGCAGAAATTGCAGAACCCGAAGCACCCACGGTTATGTGTAATAGAAAACCGCACTTCGAGAATTGCAGGAACGCCTCCCTGTTCCTCATACATCGGATGATACGTCCGCATGAACGGCAGCCGATAGAGGGCATCGAGTTCGTCCTGAGAGAGGGAAAGTGCGGGAGGATTCTGAACAAGCATCAGATCGCCGTGCCGCTGCAAAATGCGTTTTCCATAAACCTCATCCTGCTGATCGTACTGAATGCGGCAGGCTCTGGCGTAAGCCTCCTTGCTGTCCCGCACCTGTTCAAAAGAGGGGCATTGCGCCGCACCGTAGGGGGTAAGTTCGGGAGAAGTGAGATAGCAAGTTCCTCTGACCTCCGTAATTTCCGAAACGGGGACACCCTGCCGCAGCAGATCGGCAATTTCGACAATACTGTGTTCGCCCATGCCGAACATGAGCAAATCTGCGCCGCTGTCGCAAAGCACGGAGGGACGGACTTTATCGTCCCAGTAGTCATAATGTGCAAAGCGCCGCAAAGAAGCCTCCAGCCCGCCGATGAGAACAGGTACATCATTTCCCCAGACCTCACGGATTTTGCGGCAGTAGGTAATAACAGCCCGATCGGGGCGTTTTCCGGCTTTATTGCCGGGTGAATAGGCATCATCGCTGCGACGGCGTCTGGCGGAAGTATAATGTGCAACCATGCTGTCGATATTTCCGCCGGTGACGAGAAATGCAAGGCGTGGTTTCCCGAATTTCAGAAAATCGTCCTGATGTTTCCAGTCGGGCTGCGGGAGCATGGCAACGGAATAGCCGTGACTTTGGAGGACACGGGAAATGATGGCAGCACCGAAGGAAGGGTGATCGACATACGCATCCCCCGTAATATAAACAAAATCAGGCTGCCCGGAGAGTTCCTCCGGAGACACAGGCAGAAATCCGTTCATGATGCGGCATCCTTTCAAAATCGGTTACTATTATTATAACATAACTTGCCGCAGAATGCAAGTGTTTTGCGCATACTTTTCAGAATACAAAAGGGTACAAAAATTCCCATAGTGTAAAAAAAGCAACTTTCTGCATAAAAAATCACATTGACTTTACAGAAAAACTATGGTATATTGATATTACAGAAGAACGCAGGGCAGAAGCCCGAAGAAAATAGCATTAAAAAGGAGCGATCTTATCATGCATATGATGAAAAAACTGACCGCTGCCATCACAGCGGGACTGATGTGCTTTTCCATGGCAGCAGGTTCACTGAACAGTGTCACCGCCGCTGACAAGACCGCCGTTGAGATCGTCAACGACATGGGGCAGGGCTGGAATCTGGGCAACACATTTGACTGCTGGAACACCCGCGGCTGGACGACCGACACAGAAACAGGCTGGGGCAATCCCCGCACCACGAAGGACATGATCTCCGCCATTCACGCATCGGGATTTGATTCTGTGCGTATTCCGATCACATGGTATGAAAATCTTGCGGATCAGAGTACATTTGACATTGACGATGCCTATCTTGCCCGTGTCAAGGAAGTTGTGGATTACGCATACGATCAGGGTATGTATGTCATCATCAATATGCACTGGGACTGGGAGACAGGCGGTTCTCTGTGGCTGAACAAGGGACTGGATGCGCTCCCGCAGTTCACGGCGATGTGGACAGAGATCGGCAACTATTTCAAGGATTATGACCAGCACCTTGTATTTGAGGACATGAACGAAGTCGCATGGCAGAGTAACCCCTATGCAGGTTATGAAGATGTGAGCTACAACACGCTGAACAAGCTCAATTCGGAATTTGTATCCCTCATCCGTAAGACAGGCGGCAACAATGCGAACCGTCTGCTGCTTCTTGCGGGAGCCAACACCGATCTGGACAACACCTGCAATGCCAAGTTTGTTGTACCGGACGATAAGATGGTAGCCGTATCCATTCACTATTACAGACCTTCACCGTTCTGTGTAGCGGACACCACATCCACATGGGGCTATTCCAAGACATGGGGAACGGATGCGGACATCAGCGCTCTGAATGCAGATTTTGCGAAGATGAAGTCCACATTCATGGACAAGGGCGTACCGGTCATTCTGGGTGAATACGGAGTCCTGACGACCGACAAGGGTGGCAAGGAAAAGGAGAGCATTTACAAGTTCCTCAAGACTGTAGCCGAGACGACCAAGAATACTGACGGCATCGCCTGCTATCTCTGGGATGCGGGCAACTGCGGAGATATGCAATATTTCAACCGTAAATCCCTCCAGTGGTTCGATTCCAACGTACAGAAGATCTATGCAGAACTGGGCAGCAGTTCTGGAACAGATACGCCCTCGTTCGAGATCAAGAACCGTGTCACCATTCCGATTTCGGAAGTTCCCACCGATGAAGGCGGCTGGAGAATTGATCTGACCCCGTATGCGGCGAAGGGTGTAACGCTGACAGGCGCATTGATGCAGGGCAAGATCACATCGGGCGAATCCGTTGGTTACGGATTCGGATTTGAAGCAGTCCGCAACGGTTCGGGCGCAGCGGTATGGACAGGAGAACCTGCAATTCTCGGCGGTGACGGAGTTCTGAGCGTTGAGTTTGACGGCAAGGGGCAGGACGATGACGGCACAGCCTACACCTATGATATCAACATGAGATACCTCCAGATTCAGCAGTGGTGGACAACACCGGCTGAGGGTGCGACCGCAGAAATTGAGTCTGTCACGCTGATTTTCGACAAGGACATTGACGCAGGCGAAACCCCGACCGAGACAACGGAAGCTCCGACCGAGACGACCGAAGCTCCGACCGAGGCAGCCGAAGCTCCTACCGAGACGACCGAAGCTCCCACCGAGACAACCGAAGCTCCCACCGAGACAACCGAAGCTCCCACCGAAACAAAAGAAACTCCGACCGAGATCATTGACACGAACGACATCACCTATGGCGATGTCAACGATGACGGCGAAGTGAACATCATGGATGTCATTTCCGTAAACAAGTTTGTAATCGGTGCGAAGAAATTATCCGAAAGAGATATGAAGGCAGGCGATGTCAACCTTGACGGAGACATTACCGCTGATGACTCTCTCCTCATTCTGAAGCGTGCAGTAGATCTGATTACTTCTCTGCCGGTTCCGAAGCAGTAATGACGAAGATAACCTCCATAGATGATGAGTGAAAAGAATGGAACCCCCTGCTCCGATTGGGAGCAGGGGGTTCATCGTTATAACACAGTGATATCAGCGGCATCCGTATCCCGCAGGGCAATGACAGCCCCACGGATACGATAAGCGGCAATGCCGTTTCCGGAATGCACGCAGGTGACGAGCGCACCGGAAATCAGACCGACGTCCGGCAGGCGGCAGCGGAGCGCGCCCTGCACACGCAGAGACACGACCTGGACCGTCTCCCCCTTCCGGACATCAGCAAGGGTTTTGATTGCAGAAACCATATCCCGCCTCCCCTGCATTCTATGCATGGGAGGGATTTGGTGTGCAGATCAGGACTTTTTGCCTCTCTGCTTTGCTCTCTGTGTATTATCCAGCACCGCCTTGCGGATGCGGAGATTATCGGGTGTGACTTCGAGCAACTCGTCATCAGCGAGGAATTCAAGGCAATCCTCCAGACTCATCACACGGGGCGGAACGAGACGCAGCGCATCATCGGAACCGGATGCACGGGTATTGGTCAGATGTTTCCGCTTGCAGACATTGACCACGAGGTCCTCCGCCTTGGGAGAAACGCCCACGACCATACCCTCATACACAGGCGTACCGGCAGTAATGAAGAGCGTACCTCTTTCCTGCGCATTATACAGACCATAAGTAACGGCTTCGCCCGTTTCATGGGAGATCAGAGAGCCTGTACTTCTGCGGGGAATATCGCCCTTATAGGGGATATAGCTGTCAAACACGCTGCTCATGATGCCCTCACCTCTGGTATTGGTGAGAAATTCGCTCTTATAGCCGAACAGACCTCTGGAGGGGATAAGAAATTCAAGTCTTGTGCGGTTGCCCTGCGGCTGCATGGACTGGAGTTCGCCCTTACGGGTACCCATTTTTTCCATAACAGTGCCGACGCACTCTTCGGGCACATCGACAACAAGGCGTTCCTGCGGCTCATGGAGTTTTCCGTCGATGGTCTTATACAGTACACGGGGTGTAGAAACGGCGAGTTCATATCCTTCACGGCGCATATTCTCGACGAGAATCGACAGATGCATTTCACCTCTGCCCGCAACGGAGAATGCATCCGTATTTTCGGTATCGGTGACACGCAGGGAAACGTCACGGAGCAGCTCCTTGTAGAGACGTTCACGGAGCTGACGGGAGGTGACATATTTGCCGTCCCGTCCTGCGAAGGGGGAATCATTGACAGAGAACGTCATTTCCATAGTCGGTTCGGAAATATGGGTAAAGGGAATTGCCTCAGGCTGTTCGGGAGCGCAGATGGTATCGCCGATGGTAATATCCGCAATACCGGAGAGGATCACAATATCGCCGACCCTGGCAGTTTCGGTATTGACCTGATTGAGACCCTGCATCTGTGCGAGGGAAACGATCTTGGCGTTATTTTTCTTAGAGGGGTCATTGGCGTTGACGACCGTGACCTGCTGACCGACTTTCACGCTGCCCCGTTCGATCTTGCCGACAGCGATTCTGCCAACGTAGTCGTTGTAATCGATCGAAGAAACGAGCATCTGGAAGGGTGCATCTTCCTCACCGTGCGGGGGCTGGATGTACGAGAGGACGGTTTCAAAGAGGGGAGTCAGGTCCTTACCTTCCACGTCCTTGTCGAGGGAAGCAGTACCGCTTCTGCCGGAGCAGTAGAGAATGGGCGATTCGAGCTGTTCATCATCGGCATCGAGGTCAAGGAGGAGAAGCTGAACTTCATCAGCGATCTCATCGAGACGAGCATCGGGGCGGTCGATCTTATTGACCACAATAATGATCTTGTGGTGCATTTCGAGTGCCTTGGAGAGAACGAATCTGGTCTGCGGCATAGGGCCTTCTGCGGCATCCACGAGCAGGATCACGCCGTCCACCATAGAGAGGACACGTTCCACCTCGCCGCCGAAGTCGGCGTGTCCGGGGGTGTCGATGATATTGATTTTGGTATCCTTATACATAACGGCAGTATTCTTCGCCAGAATGGTGATACCCCGTTCACGTTCGATGTCATTGGAGTCCATCACGCGGTCAGCGACTGCCTGATTTTCACGGAACACGCCGCCCTGCTTGAGCATCTCATCAACGAGCGTGGTTTTGCCGTGGTCAACGTGGGCAATAATGGCGATATTTCTCAAATCTTCTCTAATCATAGCACCTGTGCATCCTTTCTTCAAAGCAGGCTGAATATCTGTTCACATACCTGTATAGTATAGCACAAACGCAATCAAAAAGCAAGATTCCGCAGTAAATTTCGTCAATTTGTGAAAAAAAGAACAGTCGGAACCACAGGATTCCGACTGTCTGCGTGTCAGCGATCAATTTTCCCCGACCGAAAAATAGGTTCTGCGAAGCATTCCGAGCCGATCGAGCAGAGCGACCACGCACGCACAGATGCCGATGAGTGCAGCAAGGGCGGCGAGTGCTTTGATAACATCCTTCATCATAATGACCTCCTTACGGATTTCAAGCTTGCTTAATCAAATTCATTATAGCATATTTTCCCGCAAAAAGCTATACTATGCCCATAATTTTACGATTTGCACAAAAATCAAACACATCGTTTGTGCATACATCCAAAGTTTTCCGCCGCACTCAAATATTGCCTCTCAGCTCCGTCATACAGTATGAAAGCGATGCGGGTGCAGGGCGGTCACCGCCCTGCCGAGGGGGTTTGGGGGGCGAGCAGCCCCCCAATACCGACCTGCCATCTTGTACAGGAGGGATCATTATGAAAAGAACGAGACAGAAACTGACCGCCCTGCTGACCGCAGGCATCATGCTGACAAGTGCGATGCCGCTGACCGCCGCCGCCTACAGTTATACGGTATTCACCAACGGTACATTTGCAGTACTTCGGGTTGCGGACGGCTACACACTGGTTGAGGGAATTGATGTATCCATGGGAAACGATGCAACAGGGTATCTGTTCCCTTCGGAGGAGCTGAACGGCTGTCTGCCGGAAGATTCCGCCCCGCTGGAGCGAGGAGATGTCATCCGCATTCCGGAGGACAGTGCGATCGGATCTGCGCCGCTTGGGAAGGATTACCCGAACACCGTTGACGGCTACACGCTTTCTTCCGTCCGTCTGATCGGCAATGATTCGCTGAAGAAAAAGGCAGGACACGCCGAAAAGATCGGCAGTGTATTTGATGATCCGCAGTATGCGTATTACTGTTTTGAGGAACGTGACACAATTCAGCTTCACCACATGGACAAGGACGGTACAGAATACACGTCCGAGATCGGGCTGATCTGTTTTACCAATGCCAATCACCCGTGGATGGAACACGGCGGCGGCATCGTCCCCGCACTGGCGGCGGAGGAAAGCATCTGGGCAGAATTTGAAGCAGGCGACTGGGTGTATATGCTCACTTATAATAATGTACCGGTCTTTCCGCAGGAATCACCGAAGGGTGATTTTGCGGCGGTGATTGCAGAGCAGGACGGGCAGTATCTGCTCAGTGATCTGCACACGGTCACGCAGACAGCCGTTACGGATTCCGAGGGCAAAGAAAAGCAGTTGCAATACGGTGACGTGATCCGTTACCAAGCCGATGAAGCGGTCTATTTCGGCAAAGCGGACTATTACTGGCAGGGAACAAAGGATCTGATGGTCACAGAGAACGCAGACGGCACACTGCAACTGAAAGATGAAGCGGGCAATGTCTGCGAATACAATTACACCGACCCCCGCAGCATTGGCGAATTTGCGCAGGCAGAATGCGTACACCCGGCAGATTTCAAAGCAGGGGAGATCTGGAAATTCGCCTTTTTCCGTGGAGAACCGAAGCTCCCGCTGGAAAAAGTGGCAGATGAAGCAGAAGAAGTCAAGCCGGAACACGTTCTGATTATAGAGAAAGTCACCCCCACGGAATGCATTGTACAGCCGCACAGCATCAAACAGAGTTTCGGCATCATCCGTTCGGAGGCGTATATGGACACGCCGTTCACACTCAGCACAGAAAGTATCGTTGCTTGTCTGGGTGCCTATCCGGAACGGGGCGATATTTTGCAGCAAAACGGTGTTGGCTGTTTGGTTACGGAACTTGGCTTTGCGGTCAACATCGGCAGTCTGGTCACCACCGAAGAAAAGACAGATTACAAAAAAGGAATGCTCCTGCGTCTCGGCAATGTTCTGGAAACCCCCGTCACCAAAGATTTCACCGTCACTGTTGGTATTGGGGAAGAATTTCAGCAGGTCTGGGAACTGGAAGACAACGGAAAGCAGCATATCTACCTGAATCTGAAAGGCACGGCACCGAAAAACGTAAAAACGGGGGATACCGTGACTTTTGTGATGTATTATGACCAGCCCGTCATGCCCATGCCTGTTTCGGAACCGTTTGACTCCAAAACGATTCTGATCGTGGAAGCGATCGGTGAGAAAGACTGTCTCGTCCGCACGCCGGGAGGACTTGGCGCAGAATGGGATCGTACCGAACTGACCGCTTGTCTGGGCAGAGCGCCCCGCCTTGGTGACGTGCTGGAGATCATCCCGGACGGGCATTTCCTATTCCGCAACCGTGCGCCAGAAGCATGGGAATTTGCGCTGTACGAAGTGACCCCCGAACCGGGTCTTGTGACCTTTGAGCAGAACATTCTGGACAGCGGTACAACGAAAGAATGCCGTGTTTCCTCGACATACACGCCGGAAGAGAGCAGCACTGTCTACTTTGACACAGATGGTGCGGCATATCGCAGCTATGATATGACGGCATATACAGAAACCGCCTGCATTCCTGCGGACGGCATCGGAGAGAATGACGTGCTGATCTTTGCGGCATACGGTGACACACCGGTATTCCCGATCTCCGTCAGGGAATACCTCAAAGGCGACACGAACAATTCGGGTGAAGTGGACATTATGGATGTCATTGCCGCCAACAAGACACAGCTCGGACAGAAAACGCTTTCTTCGGCTGCGATCAGAGCCACCGACTTCAACGGCAGCGGTGACGTAGATTCCTCCGACTGTCTGGAACTTCTGAAAACAGCATTGCAGCAGTAATCGCACGGGAGAACAAAAAAATTCCGCAAACCCTATTGCAATTTGTGGAAGAATCGTGTATAATAAAATTGTACGGCTTCCCCGAAGCCAAAAAATGATACACGATAAAGGAGAATCCCCCCATGTACAAAGACCTGATTGATACCATTGGTTATGTGGCATCTGTTGACCCCGAAGTGGGCAATGCCATGCAGAAGGAACTTGCCCGTCAGAAGCGCAATCTGGAGCTGATCGCCTCCGAGAACATTGTTTCCCCGGCTGTTATGGCAGCAATGGGCAGTGTTCTCACGAATAAATATGCAGAGGGCTATCCGGGAAAGCGTTATTACGGCGGCTGCGAGTGTGTAGACGTTGTAGAGCAGATTGCAATTGACCGTGCCTGTAAGCTGTTCAGTGCGAAGTATGCGAACGTGCAGCCGCATTCGGGCGCACAGGCAAACACGGCTGTTTACGTTGCGGTACTCAAGCCGGGAGATACTGTAATGGGCATGAGCCTTGCAGACGGCGGACATCTGACACACGGTTCCCCTGCCAACCTGTCCGGCAAGTACTTTAACTTTGTGGCATACGGTCTGAATGACGAGACAGAGGTCATCGACTACAACGAAGTATACAAGCTCGCAAACAAGCACAAGCCGAAGCTGATCGTAGCAGGAGCATCGGCATATCCGAGAGCGCTTGATTTCAAGCGCCTTTCCGAGATTGCAAGAGCAGTTGGCGCACTTCTCATGGTAGACATGGCGCACATTGCAGGACTGGTTGCAGCGGGTCAGCACGAATCCCCCGTACCCTATGCCGACATTGTGACCACCACCACGCACAAGACCCTGAGAGGACCGAGAGGCGGTCTGATCCTGACGAACAATGAATATCTGGCAAAGAAAATCAACTCTGCGATTTTCCCCGGCACACAGGGCGGTCCTCTGATGCACGTCATCGCAGCGAAGGCAGTCTGCTTCGGGGAAGCACTTTCCGACGAGTTCAAGGATTATCAGAGACGCATTGTCGAGAATGCCAAGGCACTTGCCGAAGGTCTGGTAAAGAGAGGCTTCAATCTGGTATCCGGCGGTACAGACAACCACCTGATGCTGGTAGACCTGCGTCCGTTCAACATCACGGGCAAGGAACTGGAGCATCGTCTTGACGAAGTGTATATCACCGTCAACAAGAATGCGATCCACAACGATCCGCAGAGTCCGTTTATCACCAGCGGCATCCGCATCGGTACGCCGGCAGTCACGACCCGTGGTCTGGGTGTTGAGGAGATGGACAAGATCGCCGAGTACATCTACCTTTGTGCGACCGATTTCGAGAACAAGGCAGAGGAGATCCGTGCAGGTGTCAATGAGATCTGCGCAAAGTTCCCGCTGTACGAGTAAGATCACCGCAAGGCGAACCGATTTCGGTTCGCCTTTGCTGTTGGAGAGCCAGTTTAAGATCCGGAGACAGTCGGATTTTCGAGCAGATTTGTGCCGTATCAAAGCACGAAATCCTCAGGAATATTAGACTTCCTCGGAAACTTCCGAAGCGCCGTTCTGCTTGTCTCTTTTGCCCTGTGCTTTGCGCCTCTTCCTTGCAATACACCAAGTATTGCGGCGGTCGAGTCACTTTGCACAGGACAAAATATCCTGCGCATTCCG
>JAILPP010000125.1 GCA_024699425.1 Oscillospiraceae bacterium
CACAGGAATAGCCGTGCGCAGTCAGAATGCGCTGCGCCTTGTGCGCAAGCGTTTCCGACGGCAGAACAGCTTTACAAAGCATAATATCACCCCTTTCCAAGGATACTAAAGCATATGCTGTCTGCGGGAAATGTGTGTGCAGTCAATCCGTATCTTTTGCCTTTGTTCACAAAATATACATGAATTTTGCATTCAGATATGGTATAATAAAAAATATGTGAATTTTAATTCCGACTTTTTGACGAAAGCGTGATTGACATGAAAAAAGAACAGCTTAGCCTGAAAACTATTAATCAATTAAAATATTCTGTCATAATCGGATATGCCGTGATTATTACATCAGCGATCCTGCTTGTTGCCACACTCGCAATGCGTTCCTCTGAACGTGCGCTCAAGACGAAAGTCAGCTCACTCGTGTCTTCGCTGAATGTCCAGATGAAACTCAATCTTGACGGTTATCTTGACCGCATGGAAACCATTGCCGCACTTGCCTTTGCTACAGAGGATACTTACAAATATGATGCCACTTCTCCCGATAATGACGAATATGATGCACTGGCACGGGAAAAGAACATTTCAGACAATCTGTTCGGTCTGTGCATTATGGACAATTTTCTGGACTATGGCATTGTTTACCGCAATCAGCGGGCTGTCGGGAAAATTTCCAACGGAACCAAGCTGGAGTTCGGGGAAACCATGTACGAAGATCTGGAGTCGATGATCTCCAATTCCCGTACACGGGACGGCTGGGCTGCCGGCTATCACGGCAATTATAACCGGATCTATTATGTCAAACGCATTCACGAAAATGCCCTGATGGTTATTTCTTTCTACACGGATGAACTGAAAAATGTCTTTGACAATCCGGAAACCATGAACGATATGACGATACGCCTGCTTGACCGGAATTACAATATCCTGTATTCTTCCAAAGAGGAGGAGATTGGCGAGGAAATGCCTGCCGATCTGACAGGACGTATCCAGCAGGTCAACAATGCCACCGTTCTGGATGATGACTATCTTGTAACGGTCAACACCTGCGGAGATGACTGGTATGTTGTTTGTTCTATTCCCACGGACATCATCATGCAGGAACAGCATCAGACCACCGCACTGATCCGTATTGCAGCAGCAATCGCTGCCTTGCTGGCACTCCTGATCGGCATGATATTTGCTGTGAATCTGACGAAACCGGTGGAACGCTACATCTCCCTGCTCGACATCAAGGCGCATAACGATCAGCTCACGGGAATCCTCAACAAAGTCTCTTTTGAAGAACTGAGCAAAAAACGCATTCAGAACGAGATCCCGACTGTCCCCCATGCACTGATCGTACTGGATGTGGACAATTTCAAGGGCGTAAATGATACCCTCGGTCATGCCTACGGAGATGAAGTACTTTCCGGAATCGGCAGTACGCTGCGTGCCGTCTTTTCTACGGAAGATTATCTGGGGCGTATCGGCGGAGATGAATTCTGTGTTCTGGTCAATACCGACCCGCCCGAAAACATGGCGTATACCGACTATATCCGTTCCAAATGTGATATGCTCTGTGAGGCATTTCACAAATTCTATACCGGAGATGACGGAAATTATAAGATCTCTGCAAGTATCGGCTGCTCGTTTTTTGTAAAAGACGGCAGCAGCTTCGACACACTGTACCACGCTGCTGACGGCGCACTCTATGCATCCAAGCACCGCGGAAAAGATACTTATACGTTTGCAGGCGAGGAGGCGAACAGTAATGCGTAAAAGACTTACGGCTGTACTCACGGCGGTCTGTCTTCTGCTCTGCGGCTGTTCGGGTGAGCCAGTTGTTACCGAGCAGAATGACCGTGTAGAAATCAAACTCGCATGGTGGGGAAATGATGCCCGCACGGAATACACGATCGAAGGTGTGCGGAAATTCGAGGAAATCCACCCTGAGATCAAGGTCAATATCAGCTATTCCGAGTGGTCCGGCTACGAAGCACGCAACCGCATTCAGATGGTCTCGACCACGGAAGCCGATGTCATGCAGATCAATTTCGGCTGGCTCTCGGAATTTTCCCCCGATGGACAGGGGTACTATGACATTGAAGCGCTCGGAGATACCGTTGATCTGAAAACATTCTCTCCCGAAATGATCGACTACGGCAGACGAAACGGTGTCCTCAACGGAGTCCCTATTGCCCTGAATGCAGAGACGATCTACATCAACAAAACAGTTTACGAGAAATATGGTCTGAACATTCCCGAAACGTGGGACGATTATGTTGCTGCTGCAAAAGTCATGTCCGGAGATGGTGTCTATCCGCTTGCGGGCGTTGCAAAATCCATCTGGCTCCTGACAATCACCTACGCTGAACAACTGACCGGAAAACCCTTTCTCCGTGAGAACGGCGAACTTAATTTTTCACCAAAGGAAATACAGATCATGCTGGAATTTTATGCACACATGGTGGAAGAAAAAGTGTTCCCGCAAGTGGAATACTACGACCGTTTGTATATTGACAGCGGTGTGTATGCCGGGAATATCGCATGGGTGAGCGATGCGGTCAATTACCACGGAAAAGCAGCAGAAAACGGTTTTGATGTCATTGCCGCACCCTATCCGCATGACGCTGCTCACCAAAGCGGAGACGGATGGTATGCCAAGCCTGCCACTCTCTACGCTGTCAGCAAGAATACAGAGCACCCGAAAGAAGCGGCAATGCTGCTTGATTTTCTGCTGAACAGCAGTGAAATGGCACTTCTCCAGGGCGTTGAAAAGGGTGTACCGCTGAGTACACAGGCAAGAGAGACACTTTCCGAAGCCGGTCAGCTTTCCGGTCTCCAGTATGAAGCATCCCTTATCATGGAAAACAATACACACATCGGGAAGATGAATCCGTATATCGAAAACAGCACACTGATTGATAAATTCGTTGATGCCTGCGATCAGGTCATCTTTGAAAAATCGACAGCGGAAGATGCCGCAAGAGCGCTCTTTCAGGAAATACGGAAATCATGACCGAAACGGAGAAAAATTATGGCGAATATATTGGACTATCTTGACTGGCGGAGTGATGTTCCGTTCTCTGTGTCTCCCTTCAATGAAATTGACGGGTTGATCCTGTCGGAATTTGTGTATCTGCCATTTGAAGGTATTGTCCCGCACAGCTTTACACTGCGGATCAGCATACGGGAGGCAAGGGAACAGTTTCTGAGTGAACGGATCGATGAGAACAGCCGCAATTTCACATTTGACCGTGATCTTGCGCTTTTTGACCGACTTGCCTGCTCGGAACGATTCGGCAGTACGCAGATGACCGGATTTATCGCCCGCAATGATGAAGAAACGCAGTTTTCGGTCATCACCTTCCTGCTCGGAGACGGAACGACCTATATTGCTTTCCGCGGAACCGACAATACACTCGTGGCATGGAAAGAGGACATGAATCTGAGTGTCATGTCTGCGACCTGTGCGCAGGAACTTGCCTGCGATTATCTGAATGCACATTTCATACAGCATCCCCGCCCGCTCCGTCTCGGCGGTCATTCCAAGGGCGGCAATCTCGCCATCTTTGCGGCGGCGTTCTGTCGGGAGGAAGTGCGCTCCCGCATTCTTGCCGTACAGGCATATGATTCTCCCGGCTTTCGGGAAGAGATCGCAGATTCCCCCGAATATGCGGCAATTCTCCCGAAGATCAGCACCTATATCCCCGAATCTTCTGTCGTGGGAATGCTGCTGAACAGCCGCACGGATCCTGTTATCGTGAAGTCGTCGGGCAACAACATCGAACAACACTTCGCTTTCAACTGGGAGGTACGGCGGGACTGCTTTTCGGAAGCCGCTGCACTTTCCGGATCCGGCGACCGAATCAGCCGTGCGCTTGCCGCATGGATCAATCAGTATGAAGATGAACAGCGCCGACAACTGATCGATCTGGTGTTCGGCGTTCTGGGCGCAACGGATGCCCATACCATACAGGATCTCACCCGTGATAAGCGCAGCACTGTCAGCGCGGTGGTTCATGCAGTCCGTTCGCTTCCGAATGAACAGCAGAAATTTCTGCTCGATGCCTTCATGGGCTTTGCAAGAAGTCTGAATGAGGGATAACCCCCGCAGTCAGCGGAGTTCCATAGTTAAGCTATCATTAGCCGTTTTACAGGCTTAGGAGGTATATTTTATTATGAATGTGGTACTTTTGAATGATTCTTTTCCGCCCCTGATCGACGGTGTTGCAACTGCGGTCACAAACTATGCAAGTATCCTGACCGAAAGCGGCAGAGCAAAGGTCATGGTCGGCACACCCCGCTATCCCGGTGTAGACTACAGCACTTATCCCTATGAAGTTGTCGCCTACTCCAGTCTGGATACGCCGAGTGTGGCTGCCGGCTACCGTGCAGGTATGCCCATCAATTTCAAAGCGCTGTCCCGCCTTTCCAAATTTGAACCGAATATCATCCATGTACACTGTCCTGCCGCATCCGCCGTGCTGGGACGTATTCTCCGTGAGGAGACCGATGCACCGCTGATCTTTACCTATCATACGAAATTCGACCTTGACATTGCCCGTGCGATCAAGTCCGAACATATCCAGAAGGAAGTCATCAAGGCGATGGTTTCCAACATTGAAGCCTGTGATGAGGTCTGGACAGTCAGCCACGGTGCAGGTGACAATCTGCGTTCACTCGGTTACGAGGGTGATATCCGTGTCGTTTCCAACGGCGTGGACTTTGCAAAGGGCAGGGTAGAAGAATCTCTTGTGCAGGAGGTGGTCAAGGATTTTGACCTTCCCGCCGGCGTTCCGATGTTCCTGTTTGTCGGACGCATCATCAATTACAAAGGTCTGCCGCTGATCCTCGATGCAATGCGTATGCTTTCCGCCAGGGGCATCGACTACCGTATGGTATTTGTCGGTTCCGGCGTGAATGCGAAAGACCTTCAGAAAACAACGCTTGAATACGGTATCCCGCTGGATGTCCGCGAAAAGGACGGCACGATTACTTCCACATCGGGAACTGCATCAGGCAAGGTCATCTTCACAGGTCCGATCTACGACCGTGATGTGCTGCGCGCATGGAATACCCGCGCTGACCTGTTCCTCTTCCCCTCGACCTATGACACAAACGGCATCGTTGTCCGTGAAGCTGCCGCCTGCGGTCTGGCAAGCGTTCTGATCAGGGATTCCTGTGCAGCGGAGGGCATCACCCACGGGCGCAACGGATTCATCATTGATGAAACCCCCGAAGCAATGGCTGCACTGCTCTCGGAACTTGCCGGAAATCCCGACAAAATGCATCAGGTCGGTCAGTGTGCAATGGACGAGATCTATATTTCATGGGAGGACAGCGTGTTTGCAGCCGCCGACCGCTATCAGGAAGTACTGGAATTGCAGGCAGCAGGCAAGCTCAAACCTCGCCGTCAGGGAAAATCTGACAAGCTCCTCAGTTTCACAGCCGATGTCATGGACGGTATGTACGATACTTTCCACTTTCCGAAGGCACTGTTCCGTTCGACCCGTGATTCTGTACAGGTGGGACTGGGCAATATTCGTGACGGATTCCGTGATGTCAGATCCGAAGCGCAGACAGGGTTCCGCGGTGTGCGTGAGGATATGATGGATAACATCAAGAGCTTTACGAACGAAATGCGTGACAATGTGAATGAATTCAAAGAAGATGTACAGGTCAGCTACCACGGCATCAAAGATGATGTGAAGGGCAGCTTCTCCGAGATCCGTGACATCATGCTCGACAATCTGGAAGGTATGCGTGAGAATTTCTCCGAAGCAGGGGCGTTCCTGCTCAGCAAAGGGAAGGAGTTCACCGACGAATTCAAAGACCTGAAAAAGGAGATGGACGACGAATGGAACAAGCTGAATGGTACAAAGAACTGAGTTTTTATCAGATCTGGGTGCGCAGCTTTGCAGACGGAAACGGGGACGGTATCGGCGACCTGTACGGTGTCTATGATAAGCTGGAATATGTCAGATCCCTCGGCGTGGACGGCATCTGGTTTTCTCCGGTCTATCCGTCTCCCAATGCCGATTATGGGTATGACATTTCAGATTACCGAACCATTCATCCCGATTTCGGCGACCTTGCGCAGTTCAGAAAAGTGCTGGACAAGGCGCACCGTCTCGGCTTGCGGGTGCTGATGGATCTGGTGGTCAATCACACATCCGATGAGCATTGGTGGTTTCAGGAGAGCCGCAAAAGCCGTGACAACCCTTACAGCGATTACTATATCTGGCGCGACAAGCCCAATAACTGGGATTCTCTCTTTGAGGGCAAAGCGTGGGAATATGAGCCGATGCGGGGTCAGTACTACCTTCACATTTTCTCCAAAAAACAGCCCGATCTGAATATGGATAACCCGAAAGTGCGTGAGGAAGTCAAGTCCATCATGCGCTACTGGCTGGATATGGGCGTGGACGGGTTCCGTGAAGATGTCATCAACTTCATATCCAAACGTGACGGGCTTCCCGACGGGCTTCCGTTCGTACCGCTTGCCAACGGACTTGTCCATTATAAGGACGGTCCCCATATCCACGAATATATGGCGGAATTCCGCAAAGTTGCCAATGAATACGGTGCTGTGCAGATCGGTGAAGGTCCCATGACGACCGTGCGTTCTGCGCTCGCCTACCTGACTGGCGATACCAAGTCGCTGGATATGATGATCTCCTTTGACCATATGCTTGCCGACTGCTTCATGACGGAGTATGTACACCGTCCGTTCAGTCTGGTACGGTTCAAATCAGCCGTTTCCCGTTGGCAGAATACGCTTTCCGGCAGATCGTGGAACGTTCTCTACCTCGAAAATCACGATCATCCCCGTGTGATCTCACGCTACGGAAGTGAGCAGTTCTGGCGGGAAAGCGGCACAATGCTTGCCGCAAGTTACCTGTTCTTGCAGGGAACACCATTTATCTATCAGGGTCAGGAGATCGGCATGACCAAT
>JAILPP010000127.1 GCA_024699425.1 Oscillospiraceae bacterium
TGCTTTTGTGCATTTTGACAGTTTGCGCTCATTTATAGTATGAAATAGAAGGTGAAGTATGAAACAAGCGATCGTGGTCGGCGGCGGACTTGCCGGATGTGAAGCGGCATGGGCGCTCTCCCGTGCGGGAATTGCCGTGACACTTTATGAGATGAAGCCGGTAAAATTCTCTCCGGCGCATCATCATGCGGGGCTTGCGGAGCTGGTCTGCTCCAATTCCCTGAAAGCAAGCCGCCTTGCCTCTGCGGGCGGTCTGCTCAAAACCGAAATGGAAATGCAGGGCAGTCTGCTTGTCCGCTGTGCAAAGGTATGCGCAGTTGCGGCAGGCGGTGCGCTTGCAGTCGATCGGGAACAGTTCTCCGCTATGGTCACAGAGGAGATCGAGAATGAACCGCTGATTACGGTTGTCCGTGAGGAACTGACCGCACTGCCGGAAAAAAATGCCGTCATTGCTACAGGTCCTCTGACCTCGGATGCGCTGTCAGCGGAGATCGAAAAACTTTGCGGAAACCGCCTGAGTTTCTTTGATGCGGCAGCTCCTGTCGTATCTGCGGAAAGTCTCGATATGTCCAAAGTGTTCGCACAGTCCCGCTATGACCGGGGCGATGCGGATTATCTCAACTGCCCCATGAACAAGGAAGAATATGAAGCCTTTTGGAATGCGCTCGTCAGCGCCGAAAAAGCCCCTCTCCATGAACATGACAAGGCGGCTTTCCGTGTGTATGAGGGCTGTATGCCTGTTGAGGTGCTTGCAGGGCGGGGCATGGATACGCTCCGTTTCGGACCGCTGAAACCCGTCGGACTGCATGACCCCCGCACAGGACACCGCCCGTGGGCAGCCGTACAGCTTCGCCGTGAAAACAAAGAGGGGACAATGTTCAATCTGGTCGGTTTCCAGACGAATCTCAAATTCGGGGAGCAAAAGCGTGTGTTCGGCATGATTCCCGGACTTGAAAATGCCGAATTTCTCCGCTACGGCGTGATGCATCGGAATTTCTTTCTCGATTCCCCGAAACTCCTCGATGCGGATTACTCCCTGCGGGGCAGTGAGAATCTCTTCTTTGCAGGTCAGATGACGGGCGTGGAGGGTTACATGGAATCCGCACAAAGCGGTATGGTCGCAGGCAAGAGCCTTGCACGCAGACTGCTCGGCAGATCTGCTTACATTCTCCCACGGGGGACGATGATGGGCGAACTTGCCGCCTATGTCAGCGGGGGCGGGGCGGCGGATTTTCAGCCGATGGGTGCGAATATGGGTCTGCTCCCGCCGCCCGAAAACCGCATACGGGGCAAACAGGAACGCTATCAGTATGTCGCAGAACAGGCAGTTGCACGCCTGAAAAATTTTTTAATCGCTACTAATCCGGAGGTGACACAATGAAAATTATTATTGATGCATTCGGCGGCGACAACGCCCCCGCAGAAGTCATCAAAGCAGCAAGACAGGCAGTCGATAAGCTCGGCGTGGAGATGATCCTCACCGGCGATGAGAACAAGATCAGAGCCTGTGCAAAGGAGCTTGGTGTGCATATCGAAGATATTGGGATTCTCCATGCACCCGATGTGTTCGACATCCATTCCCAGCCCACGACACTCGTCAAAGAAGGGAAGGACACTTCTCTTGCAGTCGGTTTGCAGGCTGTCCGTGACGGCAGGGGAGACGCTTTTGTCAGTGCGGGAAGCTCTGGCGGACTGGTGACAGGCGCAACGCTCATCACACGCAGGATCAAGGGTATCAAACGCCCCGCCATGACTGCCATGCTCCCGACCGCCAAGAATAAGTTTATTCTTCTCGATGCGGGGGCAAACATCGAATGCCGCCCGGAGATGATGCTCCAGTTTGCCATGATGGGCAGCGCATACATGAAGTGCGTCAAGGGCATCAGAAAACCGAAGATCGGACTGCTCAACGTCGGCGCAGAGGAAACCAAAGGCCGTGAGCTGGAGCTGGAAACATACAAGCTCCTGAACAATTCCCCCCTGAATTTCATCGGCAATGCCGAGGCACGGGAACTTCCGCAGGGCGGCTTTGATGTGGTTGTTGCAGACGGCTTTGCGGGAAATATGGTGCTGAAACTCTATGAGGGCATGGGTTCGCTCTTCCGTGACAAGCTCAGTGACTGGTTCAGCGGTACGGGTAAGATCGCTGCATTGCTGATTCTGAAGAAGATCAAGGATTTCCGCAAAGTCATGGATTATAAAGAAGAGGGCGGCGGAATCATTCTCGGCGTGGCAAGCCCCGTCATCAAGGCACACGGCAGCTCGGATGCCAAGGCGTTCTTCAATGCCATCCGTCAGGCGAAACGCTGTGTGGAAGGTCACATGATCGAGGAGATCACCCGAACTGTGGCAGAAATCAAGGAGGAAGGGTAATGGAAACCGATATCCGTGAACTGGAAAAACGCATTCAGTACCGTTTCCGGAATGAGGAACTGATTTTAGAAGCGCTTTCCCATTCGTCCTATGCAAATGAACGCAAAAAAGGCAGAAACAGCAATGAACGGCTGGAATTTCTGGGCGACAGCGTGCTGTCCGTGGTCGTGTCGCAGTATCTCTTTGAATATTACACCGACCTGCCGGAAGGGGAGCTGACCAAGATCAGGGCGGCACTTGTCTGCGAGAAATCACTGCATAAATTTGCGCTGAAAATCGGTCTGGGAGAGTTCCTCATGCTCGGCAAGGGCGAGGAACACACAGGCGGCAGAGTCCGCCCGTCCATCTTAGCCGATGCCTTTGAAGCGGTCATTGCGGCAGTCTATCTCGATGGCGGACTGGAAGCCGCACGGACGCATATTCTCCGCTTTATTCCGAAGAGTATCCCGCAGAATCATGCGGTTCTGTTCGGGGATTACAAGACGGCTTTGCAGGAGATCATTCAGAAAAACCCCGAAGAGAAGATCGAATACGTCCTGCGGGGTGAGACAGGTCCTGACCATAACAAGACGTTCATTGTGGAAGTCTGCCTCAATTCCAACGTGATCGGGCACGGCGAGGGCAGATCGAAAAAAGAAGCCGAACAGCAGGCGGCGTGCGGTGCATTGTCGCTCATGGGCTATGAAACATAAAAATATCGCCATTTTTGTACCTCATGCAGGCTGTCCGCATCGGTGTACCTTCTGCGACCAGAGGACGATCACCGCACAGCAGACACTCCCGCACGGACAGGACGTGGTGCAAATCTGCACACAGGCGTTTTCAGAAATTCCCGACCTGTCGGAAACGGAGATCGCCTTCTTCGGCGGGAGCTTTACCGCAATTCCGCAGGACTATATGCTGGAACTGCTGCAAGCGGCAAGCCCCTTTGCGGCACGGTGCAGCGGTATCCGCATTTCGACACGCCCCGACTGCATTGACAGCAATATCCTGACGATACTGAAACAGTATCACGTCACCGCCATTGAACTGGGTGCGCAGTCCCTTGATGATCGGGTGCTGTATCTGAACGAACGGGGACACACGGCACAGGACGTATACAGCGCTTCGGCGCTGATCCGGGAAAACGGCTTTGAACTGGGATTGCAGGTCATGCCGGGATTGTACGGCGCAGATGTTGCCTCGGATCAGCGAACGGCGGAAGCGGTCTGCCGGATCCGCCCCGACACCGTTCGCATCTATCCCGTGGTCATTCTGAAAGGGACACGGCTGGGGGAACTGTACGAATCGGGGGTGTACCGTCCCGTTCCGTTTGCGGAAATGGTGCGCTGTGTCTCCGTCTGGTGCGAAATGTACCGCACACACGGTATCCGTATTATCAAAGTCGGACTGCACGCAGGCGAATTTGTCGCACAGAACGCCATCGGCGGCTACTATCATCCTGCATTCCGTGAGCTGTGCGAATCCTACGGTTTCCGCTGCATAATCGAGACAGGCATTGCCCGCCCCTGTATCAGCAAACAGGATGTGACGGTTTATGTTCACCCGTCCTGTATCAGCAAGGCAGTCGGACAGAAGCGGGAGAATCTCCGCTATTTCTCGGAGAAATACGGCATTCGTCTGCGCATCTGTCCCGATGAGAATGTCCGTCCCGCTATGGTGCGCTTTGCAGGAGAAGAACCCGAAAATGAGAGGAAATTTTTATGATTGAGAATAAAACCGTCATGCGGCAGGAAGATATTGTATTCGGTCTGCGCCGCAGTATGAAGCCCGGTGTACGCCGCATCACCAATGTCGTGCTGGTAATCAGCGGTATTCTGGTGCTGGTAAGTTCTGTGGTTCTTGTGTTCGCACAGCAGAGGGCAGGACATTTCGGCACGGCGGAGATCTTTCGTCTTGTCTTTGGCATTCTGGTCTGCGGGATTGCATTTGTGGGTGCTTTTGCCTTTGAACCGGTACTGGCAGCCGTGCTGCGCCTTTTTCCCGCATACAAGGCGGAAATCTGTTATCGGTTCAATGCGGACGGTCTGACCGTGAGTGCAGCGGGCATCCCGCAGGAGAAACAGATCCCGTATTCATCATTGCAGTCCTGCACGTCGCAGAACGGCGCACTTTATCTCTGCGTGAACGCTGCGAACGGCAAAGCGGTATACCTTTGCCTGCGTGACGACAGCTATACACAGGGCAGCAGGGAAGTACTGACCGCCTTGCTGAATGCAAACGGCGTGGCACAGGCGTAATCACCGCCATATGGCGGAATCCGAACAAGCAAGAGGAATAGAATGTACTTAAAATATCTCGAAATACAGGGCTTCAAGTCCTTCCCGGACAAGATACGCCTGAA
>JAILPP010000003.1 GCA_024699425.1 Oscillospiraceae bacterium
GCACCCGCATCGCTTTTGTACAGACAGTCTGCGCTCATTTATAGTATGGTGGTTATTTATGAATCAATTTACGCTGTCCCTCACGGAGCGCATCTGTCAGCAGTTGCAGTTCATCGACCGTGTTTGCGGCATCGAAACTCACCCGCAGGGTACTGTCCGCAAGGTCATCGGGAACACCGTATGCCGCAAGAACGCCGCTTTTCGCTCCCTTGTGACACGCCGAACCGCTTGACACATAAATCTGCTTTTCTTCCAGAAAATGGAGCATTGTTTCCGAGCGAATGCCCCGAACGGAAAAATTCACAATGTACGGCGATGCCTGCGGACTGCGGTTGAGCGTGATACCCTCTGTCTCCGAAAGCATGGAAATCAGGGCATTTTGCAGCTTTGTCACCGTTTCAAGGCGTTCCTGTATGGTCGGCTGCATCAGTTCCGCCGCCGCACCGAACCCTGCAATCAGCGGGACTGCTTCCGTACCGGGACGGATGCCGTTTTCCTGTTTCCCGCCCGTCATCAGCGGCGAAAGACGGGTCTTTTTCCGCAGATACAACGCCCCCGTGCCCTTGGGTCCGTGAATCTTGTGGGCGCTCATTGAAATCATATCGGCGTGCAGATCGTCCGCATGAACCGGAATTTTCATGAACGCCTGCACCGCATCACAATGCGTGGTGATCTGCGGGAATTTCCTCTTGACAAGGCGGAACACGTCCCCGACGGGCAGAATCGTTCCTGTCTCATTTTCCACACGCATCATCGAGATCAGACAGGTGTCCTCCGTGACGGCTCTGACAAAATCCTCCGCATGGAATGTCCCGTCCGCACCCGGCAGGATTCTTGTCACCGTAAAGCCCTGTTCTTCCAGTGCGCTCATGGTGCTTTGCACGCTCGAATGCTCCACCGCAGAGGTGACAATGTGACGTTTCCGCCTGCCGTAAACAGCGGCTGCCCCCCGCAGTGCAAGATTGCTCGCCTCGGTTGCACCCGACGTGAAAATCAGTTCCTGCGGCTGCGCTCCGATCGAAACGGCAATCGCCTTCCGTGCATGGTTCAGCAATGTTTCCGCCTCCAGTCCCATGCGGTGCAGTGAGGACGGATTCCCGTAATGACAGCGCAGACAGTCCGTGACCGCCGAGATCACGGCATCTGCGGGCTTTGTGGTTGCGGCATTGTCAAGATAAACAGCCACGATGCCACGCTCCTTTCTTCAAATCGGCACTATCTTTCATTATAACATATTTCCGGACAGAATACCAGTCTTTTTTCAAAAAAATTATTTTCTGAAAAAATTTTGCAAAAAGGGCTTGACAAAGTGATAAATCTGTGATATAATTAGTTGTGTTGAGTTCCCGTGTGGAATTTTGGAGAATTATGCGGATATGGCGGAATTGGCAGACGCGCCAGCTTCAGGTGCTGGTCGGGGCAACCCGGTGAAGGTTCAAGTCCTTTTATCCGCACCATTCAGCCTTCATGGTGCTTTGATACAATTTCATAGATATGCGGATATGGCGGAATTGGCAGACGCGCCAGCTTCAGGTGCTGGTCGGGGCAACCCGGTGAAGGTTCAAGTCCTTTTATCCGCACCAGACAGGTCAGCAATTTGCTGACCTGATTTTTTATCCCCTGCCTTCAAAAAATCCCGGAATGCCTGAACATTCCGGGAATTACTGCATTATACCATTGTGCGCATGGTGTACTTGATATGTTCGATGGCTGCCTCCGCATACTCCGTCACCTTGGAAGATTCGGAAGGAAGTGCCTTTTCGTACCATTCCAGTGCCTTTTCGAGCTGCGGACGCAGACCGCCGCTGCCGTTCATGTAAATATCACCGATGGCAAGGCAGGAAGTTGCCAGACCACGGTTGGCTGCTTCGGTGTGCCAGTCAACGGCTCTTGCGGGATCCTGCGGGAAGGGATACGTTCCCTTGTTGTAGCTGTCTGCCACCTGAGACATGACGTGCAGCAGAACATCACGTTCCTTGTCCTCCAGCGTGGAAAGGCGATCCTTGATGTCACGCAGGAAGGAGAACATACTAATCATATAGTTCTTGCTTCTGGGCTTGCCGAGGAATGTCCAGCTTCCCATTTCGTCCATTTCGGAAACGGTGAAGATCGCATAGTCCACCAGTTCATCGAGCTTGTCGGGAGCCGTGGGCTGTGCAGGTGCGGCTGCTGCGGACTGTGCGGGTGCGGGAGTGCCGTCTGTATGCGGTGCGGCTGCTACGGGGTTCTTCTTTTCTTCCTGTTCACGTCTCTTTTCCATGCGGTCATAGACGATATTTTCCTTCTTGTTGTTCAGGCGTTCGAGCATATCCTTGTAGCCCTGCTGCCAGAACTCGTTGCCGTGCGACTCGGCACGCCACTCCTGCTGCAAAATGATTTCCAGCATATGAATGCAGCGTTCGATCGGTTCGAGTTCTTCCAGATGCGGAATATTCTCATTGATGCGCTCTGCGATCAGATGATAATGGAACATCGACATTTCCAGATAATTGTCACGGGCATCGCCCTTGGCGAGCTTCGCCTGACGGAATTCGTCGTCCGCCTTTTCCTTAAGCTGCTCCACTGTCATGTGATCCGTGCCCTCACGCCACTGATGCGCACCGCAGTTTGTGCAGTTGATTCCGTTGCCGTGCAGCTTCTTGCCGCAGTTATAACAAATCTTCGCCGCCATGATCTCTATCTCCTTTGATCTCTCAAGATGCAGGGCTGTTCCCTGTCACCCCATGATATTGTGATACTTTATTATAACACAAATGCACAAATACTGCAAGGGTTTACAATTTTTTTGTCATTAGTGTATAATATTCAGTCTGTTTTTTGTGCATTGTGCTTTGATTTTTGCGTGAATAGACAGCAAAAAAGCGGTCACTTCTGCTGTTCTTCGGGCTTCTGCCCCTGTGCGAGGACTTCGAGATAGCGCTTATGATAGCCCTCAAAATTGATGCGTGCTTCGATGCAGTCAAAGCAGGTTTCGGTCAGGCGGGGGTCAGCCTTGCGGATGACGGCTTCGAGTGCCTCACGGGTCAGGGGCGTTCCCTTTCCGAGCTTGGCAGCGGTTTTTTCGAGGACGGCGAGTTCGCATTGATGCAGATCGGTTTTCAAATGATCGTGAACAGGGCGCATCATGTCGATTTTCTTCTTGTGCTTATCCTCCTGATCTTTGCGGTTGAATTTGCTGATATATTTCCGGAATTTCACAAGCAGTGCGGGCAGATCGTTCATGCTGACGATGCCGGAAACGGAAATATCGTCCTGACTTCCCGACCGTGTGAGTTTCGGCAGGAGCATTGCGAGTTCATCGTTGAACATTTCGGGGTGGACTTGCAGATAGCGCAGGAGTTTCATGTAAAAGATGTGCATATCATCCATGCTTCTGAACGAATCCTCCACGCCGTCCGTGCCGAGGAACACGGCGGAAACGGGTTCTTCCTTCAGGCTGATGACGTGGGAACGGAAATGCTCCTCTGCGTTGTCTTCGCAAAGCGAAGTTGTGAGCGTGCCGATGCAAAGCGGATCCCACGGGATCGGCTGATTCAATGACCCGTCCCGATAGAAAACGACACATCTGCCGTCCCCCTGCTGCACGAGAATCAGGTAATCCTCAAGGCGCAGGGCGGCGATGAGCGTTGTGCCATACATGGTGGCGGTATCCTCGCCGTTTTTGAACAGCATCGCAAATTTGCGGGGCATCGTCTCCAGTTCCTCGTCCTGCACGGGATGTTCGGACAAGTGCTGTTTCACGGCGGCGTGCCAGTGTCTGAGAATCGCATCGGTAATTTGTCGGGCAGTCTGACGGGTCGTCTCCGCATCACGGAACAGTTCGCTGCGTGTTTCGGGCTGATCGGCGTATTTTCGGGCAAAATCCGTGAATACCGCCTGTGCCGCCTGCACAGCAAACGCCGATCCGAACCGACTGCGGCAGTAGATCGCAGAACCATGCCCGTCGGCGGCTGCTGCCATTGCAAAACCGTTTTCCGTATCCGTCAGCGAGAACGATGCGTCCTCACAGAGAGTATGCTCCTTGATATGACGATGCCCGATCGTTGTCTGATGGAATGTAAAGAATTGTTCCATTGCGTACCTCCTTGGTCTGCACTATATGGCATTCTTACTTATTCAAGGCTTTGTATACAGTATACCATAATCCGGAGAATTAGTCAATAGTTTTTTGCTCTTATACTAAAAATAAACGTTCTGAATGCATAAAAACGATGAGGGTGCAGGGGAATCATTCCCCTACTCTGTATAAGCGACCAGCGGCGCTCGTTCCTCGCTGGCTGTCTGCTTATGCCGAGGGGG
>JAILPP010000021.1 GCA_024699425.1 Oscillospiraceae bacterium
AACGCCGCACCGCCCTGCTTGACATTCGGGCAGGAGATGTTCAGTTCGATCATGTGAACGTCCGTGGATTCGAGTTTTGCGGCAACTTCAGCGCATTCTTCGGGGGTAGAGCCGGCAATGTTGGCTAAGATCACAGTATCCTTTGTCAGGAGGTTCGGCAGTTCGGCGGCAATAAAATGGTCGATGCCGGGATTCTGCAAGCCGACAGAATTGAGCATACCTGCGGGAGTTTCGGCAATTCTCGGTGACAGATTTCCGGTTCTCTTCGTACCGGTCGTGCCCTTTGTGGCGATGCCGCCCAGACGGGACAGCGGATAAAATTCTTCATATTCCCGTCCGTAACCGAACACGCCGGATGCAGGAATGATCGGGTTCTTGAATTCCACACCGCAGATATTGACAGACAGATCAGCCATTACCACTGCACCTCCACAGCCTTGAATACGGGACCGTCCTTGCAGACGTGACGGAACTGCACTTCGCCGTCTGCGTCCTTGATCTGACAGGCGCAGCCCAGACAGGCACCGACACCGCAAGCCATGCGCTCTTCAAGAGACACTTCACAGAACGTATGTGTGCGCATACAGAGCGCAGCAACGGCTTTCAGCATCGGCATCGGACCGCAGGCATAGACCGCATCCACGCCCTCGCTGAGAAGCTGTTCAAGAGGTGCAGTCACAAAGCCTTTGACAGCACCTGCGGAACCGTCCTCGGTGCAGCAGATCGGCTGCGTACCGTACTGTTCAAAATCTTCCTGTAAGATCACCTGACGGAAACTGCGGAATCCCGAAATTGCCGTTGCCTTGCCGCCGTAGTATTTTGCAAGCGGAAGCATCGGAGGAACGCCGATGCCGCCGCCGACGAGTACGACGTGTGCGGCATCGGGTTTCAGGGTAAATCCGTGACCGAGGGGGGCAATGATGTCCATCAGACCGCCCGCAGAAAGAGAGGAGAGCGCATCTGTGCCCTTGCCCCTTACAGCAAAGACAAGGCGAAGCGTGCCCTTCTCCGCATCAATGCCCGCAATGGAGATCGGGCGGCGCAGTCCGAACCCCTTTGGCAGGATGTGAACAAACTGTCCCGGCTGTGCAATGGCAGCGATTTCCGGACAGTGCAGTGTAAAGCTGAAAATATCCTCTGCAAGTGCCCGTTTTTCGGTAATCAGGCAACTGCTTTGTGTATAACGCATCTGTATCACTCCGTTTCTTCAGTGGATTCTTCCGATTCAACGGCTTCTCTGGATTCCTTGATCTTTGCGATCTCGGATGCATATTCCGGATCCACGTCGCTGAGTTTCAGCACATCCGGTATGCATTCACGGGTATAGCTCGGATACCAGCGGCCTTCAAAGCATAACAGGTAAACTTCTTTTCCCTCCACGACTTCGCCGCTGGACTGTGCCGTGAAGGTGAATTTGTCACGTATGGAGCCTTTGGTGAACTCCATGTGCAGCGTGTTGCTGAAGGATTGCAGTTCGTCTTTCTCCATGATGTGGGTTTCGCCTGCTTCGAGTTTCCACGTCTCGCCCTCTTCTCCGAAGGCATTCATTGCACTCTGATAGCTGTTGAAATCTGCCATGACCATTTTCTGGAAATTTTCGGGATTGGTTCTGGTCTGAAAGCTCTTGTAATCCGCTTCCAGTTTGATGTCGAACCAGTTTTTCAGGAATTTTGACGGAATGCCCTTTGCATATTCGATTTCACTTGGATGGAACAATGCAAAAAAGCTCTCCACGTCCCTTGTCTCTACGGCGTTCAGATATGCCTGATATGCCGCATCGGCAGAAGCAAATCCCGGATCGGGTGCTTCTGTCGGCTTAAAGGTCATCGGCTGTGTTTCCGCAGAGGTTGTCACAGGTGCGGCAGTCTCTGTCGGAACACTGAAATCTACCTTCGGATGGCGGGAGCATCCACCCAGCAGTACGCCAAGTACAAGCGCTCCGGCAATCAATTCTGGGTATCTCAATTCAAATCCTCCTGCAATGCTTAAATCTTTGTAATATCCACAAGTTTTACATCATCCATAGATCTGCCTGACAGCAGAACATTGGCAAGCGCATTTGCCGTATCGACGGCGGTCAGTGAGCAGATCGAGCGCTCAATGGATTTGCGGCGCATCTTTACGGAATCGCGTGCGGGCATTCTTCCCTTTGCCGAAGTGGAGATCATATAATGGATCTTTCCGCTTTCGAGAAGGTCAATGGTATTCGGGGAACCTTCCGAGATCTTGCGGACAGTGTTGGTGGCGATCATGTTGCGGTTGAGGTAACTTGCCGTGCCGCTTGTTGCATAGAGATCAAATCCCATGCGGGAAAATTTCTCTGCGATCGGAACGATCTCACGCTTCTCCGAATCCCGCACGGAGATCAGCACACCGCCCTCACGCTTCAGGTCATAACCCGCAGCGACAAGTCCTTTCAGGAGTGCATCTTCAAAGTTATGACCGATACCGAGACACTCACCTGTGGATTTCATTTCCGGGCCGAGCATGGTGTCCACGTCCTGTAATTTCTCGAAGCTGAACACGGGAACTTTGACGGCAACATAGTCCCCTTCCGGATACAGACCGGACTTGTAGCCGAGTTCTTTCAGGGTCGCGCCGAACAGAATTTTAGTAGCAATATCGACCATCGGAATGCCCGTAACTTTGGAAATATAGGGAACTGTTCTGGACGAACGGGGATTGACTTCGATGACATAGACTTCCCCGCGGTAAACGACATACTGGATATTGACCAGACCGATGACGTGCAGCGCCAGTGACAGACGGCGGGTGTATTCAATGATCGTTTCACGGACTTTTGCGGACAGATTCTGTGCGGGATAGACGGAAATGGAGTCACCGGAGTGAACGCCTGCACGCTCGATATGCTCCATAATGCCGGGGATCAGGAAATCCGTACCGTCACAGATCGCATCGACTTCGACTTCCGTACCCATCATATACTTGTCGATCAGAACGGGATTTTCGATCATATGTGAAGTGATGATGTCCATATATTCCACAACGTCCTGATCGGAGTGTGCAATAATCATATTCTGTCCGCCGAGAACGTAAGAGGGGCGCAGCAGCACGGGATAGCCGAGCTTGTCGGCGACTTTGATGGCTTCCTTGGTCGTCATGACTGTGAAGCCCTCAGGGCGCGGAATGCCGCACTGTTCCAGCAGTTCATCAAAGCGTTCCCTGTCCTCTGCCGCATCAATATTATCTGCGGACGTACCGAGGATATTCACGCCGGAATCCGCAAGATGCCGTGTCAGCTTGATGGCGGTCTGTCCGCCGAACTGTACAACAACGCCGTAGGGTTTCTCTGTCTCGATGATGTTATCGACATCTTCGGGAGTCAGCGGGTCGAAATACAGGCGGTCGCCCGTGTCAAAATCGGTGGAAACGGTCTCCGGATTGTTATTGCAGATAATGGCTTCATAGCCGAGACTTTTCAATGTCCAGACACAGTGAACCGAGCAGTAATCAAACTCGATGCCCTGCCCGATACGGATCGGACCTGAACCGAACACGATGACTTTCTTTCTGCCCTTGTCTGTACGTTCCATGAACTGCTTCGCCTCATTCTCCTCGTCATAGGTCGAGTAGAAATACGGTGTTTCCGCCTTGAATTCGCCTGCACAGGTGTCTACCATTTTATAGACGGCGCTCTGATGGATCGGGCATTTCTGACCGGATATTCTCTCAATGGTGCTGTCCAGATACCCGTACTGTTTGGCGATGCTGTACTTTTCTTCTGTCAGCTCACCTTCGGCAAGCCAGTTTTCCAGTTCCACCAGATTCAGCAGTTTATCCAGAAACCATTCATCAATGAGCGTGATCTCGTGGATCTTCTGAATGGAAACGCCTTTTTTCAGCAAAGCAAAGACTTCAAAGGAACGCTCGTCCTCGACACCTTTTCTGACGTGTTCGAGAAGCTGTTCCACAGACATTTCCTCGAATTTTTTCATGTTCATGGAGTCCACGCCGAGTTCGGTGGAACGGACGGCTTTCATCATTGCCTGTTCAAAGCTCGTGCCGATCGCCATGACTTCGCCCGTTGCCTTCATCTGTGTGCCGAGGGTGCGCTTTGCATAGACGAACTTATCAAATGCCCACTTGGGGAACTTGATGACCACATAATCCAGTGCAGGTTCAAAGCAGGCATAGGTTTTTCCTGTGACCTGATTGATGATCTCATCAAGCGTATAGCCGATGGCAATGCGGGTCGCAACTTTGGCGATGGGATAACCTGTTGCCTTGGAGGCGAGTGCAGACGAACGGGATACTCTCGGATTGACTTCGATAACGGCATATTCCATACTTTCCGGATGCAGTGCAAACTGACAGTTGCAGCCGCCTTCTACTTTCAGTTCGGAAATAATGTTGAGCGATGCCGTGCGGAGCATCTGATATTCCCTGTCGGAAAGGGTGACGGCAGGTGCAATAACGATGGAATCTCCCGTGTGGACACCGACGGGATCGAAATTCTCCATGGAGCAGACAGTGATGACATTGCCCTTGGAGTCACGGATGACCTCAAATTCGATCTCCTTCCAGCCGGAAATACATTTCTCGATCAGAACCTGTGTGATGGGGGAAAGGCGCAGTCCGTTGGTGGCAATGTCGCGCAGCTCGTCTTCATTATTGGCGATGCCGCCGCCTGTGCCGCCGAGTGTGAATGCCGGACGGACGATGACAGGATAGCTGATGACTTTGGCAAAATCAACCGCATCTTCCACGGTTTCCACGACTTTGGAGGGAATGCAAGGTTCACCGATCTTCTCCATGGTATCCTTGAATGCCTGTCTGTCCTCTGCCTTGTGAATGGTTTCTGGATTGGCACCGAGGAGTTTGACATTGTGGCTGTCCAGAAATCCTTCTGCGGCGAGCTGCATGGAGAGGGTCAGACCTGTCTGACCGCCGAGTGTGGACAATACACTGTCAGGCTTTTCGATCTCAATGACACGCTTGACCGTATCGAGTGTCAGCGGTTCGATATAGATGTGATCTGCCATTGCCTTGTCGGTCATGATGGTTGCGGGATTGGAGTTGATGAGAACAACTTCCAGACCCTCCTGTTTGAGGGCACGGCAAGCCTGCGCACCCGCATAGTCAAATTCCGCTGCCTGACCGATCACGATCGGACCGGAACCGATGACCAGAACTTTCTTGATATCACTGCGAAGCGGCATTTACTTTCCCTCCTTATAAGCATCCATACGGCTGGTGAATTCATCAAACAGATACGCAGTATCCAGCGGACCGCCGTGGGCTTCAGGGTGGAACTGCACCGTGAAGGCATTGACTGCCGTATAGCGGATACCTTCGCAGCTCTTGTCATTGGCGTTGATATGGGAAACCTCACCAACGGACTTGTCCAGCGTATCACCAACGACGGCATAGCCGTGGTTCTGGGATGTGACATAGGTCTTACCGGAAACCAGATCAATGACAGGCTGGTTGGCACCTCTGTGTCCGTAGTGGAGTTTTTCGGTCTTTGCCCCCATTGCCAGTGCCATGAGCTGATGTCCGAGACAGATGCCGAAGATCGGGATGCCGAGTTTTGCAATGGATTTCAGATTTTCAATGACCTGCGTATTCTCAGCAGGATCTCCGGGACCGTTGGAAAGCATGATGCCGTCAGGTGCAATCGCTGCGATTTCTTCAGCGGTCGTTCCGGCGGGAACCACAATGACCTCACAGGCACGGTTCATGAGAGATTTGCGGATATAACGTTTATAGCCGAAATCCAGCAGAACCACACGATATTTTACATTGTCTGGGGTATAGGTGTGCGATTCTGTACCGGTAACGGTCTTGACGGCATCCACGATCGAATACGCCCTGATCTGCGAAAGCAGGGTGTCCATGATTTCCGTGGGATCGGATGTTGTGATCGCCCCGTTCATGACACCTGCTTCACGCAGACTTCTGGTCAGACGGCGTGTATCAATGCCGCACAGCCCGATAATATGATGCCGTTTCAGGAAGTGGTCAATGCTGTCCTCGGAACGGAAATTGGAAGGCGCATTGCACCATTCACGCACAATATAGCCGCTTACATAGGACTGTGTTGACTCAAAATCCTGTGAATTGACACCGTAATTACCGATCAGAGGAAACGTCTGTGTTACGATCTGTCCATAATAGGAGGGATCGGTCAGGGTCTCCTGATAGCCGGTCATACCGGTGGTGAATACGACCTCACCGATGACCGTTCCGGTCTCTCCGAAACTTCTCCCCTTGAACACCTGCCCGTCAGCAAGGACAAGCCAAGCCGGACTGCCGTCTTTGATAAGTGCCATAAATCTACATTCCTTTCGTATGTCGGAATTTACCGCTGCTCAGAGATTCTCTTTACTCTGCGAAAATACATTTCTGCAATGTCTGTGTATTGCAGGATTTACCTGATCTTTACGAACTGTGTAATATCGTCTCTCATGCGGATTGCTTCTCTTCTGGCTGCCTTGGCGAAGTCACGCTCATCGCAGCCTTCCTTCTGGTAGGCGCACATGATCGCACGGGAGGAATTGACGATGCCGCCGAGACCATTGGTGTCAAATGCCTGTGCAACGCCCTCAGCACCGCCGCCCTGCGCACCGTAGCCGGGTACGAGGAAGAAGGTATGCGGGAGACGTTCTCTCAGCTCTTTGAGCTGTGCGGGATAGGTTGCACCGACAACGGCACCGACTGCGGAATAGCCGAATGAGCCGATCGTATCCGCCCCCCACTTCTCGCAGAGGTCGCCCATTCTTGCGTACAGCGGCACACCGCCCATGAGCTGATCCTGCAATTCGCCGGAGGACGGATTGGAGGTCTTGACGAGGACGAAAATGCCCTTGTCACGGCTTTTGCACGCATCGAGCAGAGGATTGATGCCGTCAGAGCCGAGGTAGCCGTTGACGGTGAGTGCATCCGCACCAAACGGTTCCAGTTCATTCTCACCGACCATGACCGTGCCGAGATGTGCGGCGGTGTAAGCTGTCATGGTTGCGCCGATATCATTGCGCTTGCCGTCCGTGATGACGAACATACCCTTGCTTTTGGCATAGCGGATGGTATCTTCCAGTGTCTTGACACCACTCCAGCCGTACATTTCATAATAGGCGGCCTGCGGCTTGATGGCGGGAACAATGTCGCAGATCTCGTTGATGATCGCCTTGTTGTAGGCAAAAATTGCCCGTGCAGCCGCCTGCAGGGAGCAGCCGTCCTCTTCCTGAAAGCGTTTGCGCAGGAATGCCGGAACATAGTCCAGCTTCGGGTCGAGTCCGACAACGGACGGATTGCCGGTCTGCTTGATTTTTTCGATCAGTCTGTCAAAACCCATAGTAAACTCTCCTATTTCTTATTTGGGGGGCACCCCATAGATCACGATTCTTCAAAGCGAATTCTGCCGTCAGTGATGGTTATTTTCACTTTTCCGGTCAGTTCCATTCCGCGGAATGCCGTGTTATGAGATTTGCTGTGCAGTTTTTCCGGTTCTACGGTCCATTTTCGTTCCGTGTCTACCAGAATCAGATTAGCGGGAGCGCCGACTTTCAGTGTTTCGGGAGTGATGCCGAGAATCTCACGGGGACGGATGCTCATACGCTGCACAACGTCCTGCAAGCTCATTTTACCTGTGTGGAAGAGTGCCGTCAGAGTCGCTGCGAGGGACGTTTCCAGACCGACAATGCCGTTTGGAGCAAGCTCAAAATTCATCTTTTCCTGCGGAGAATGCGGTGCATGGTCTGTCACGATGCAGTCGATCGTTCCGTCCAGAACCGCGCTTTCGATGGCAGCACGGTCGGATTCCTCACGCAGAGGGGGATTCATTCTGTCATTGGCATCACGGCTGCGGAGTTTCTCATGTGTCAGCATGAAGTAATGCGGTGCTGTTTCACAGGTCACCTGCACACCGAGGCGCTTTGCCTCACGGATGATATCCACACAGCCCTTTGTGCTGACGTGGCAGATATGAACACGCCCGCCTACGGCACTTGCCAGCACGATCTCCCGTGCAGTGATATAATCTTCGGAAGCCCTGTCCATGCCTTTCACGCCCAGTTCTTCGGATACGGAACCCTTATGCATGATACCGCCGTTGATAATATCCAGATCTTCACAATGTGAGCAGACAAGCATTCCCAGTTTGCTTGCCTTTTCGATCGCCTGACGCATGAGTTCGGCGTTTTTGACGGGTCTGCCGTCATCGGAAAGTGCGGCAGCGCCTGCGGATCTGAGCGCTGCAAAGTCGGTCAGCGCTCCGCCGTCCATGCCCTTGGTGATGCAGGCAACGGGATAGAGTGTGACACCGGTATTCTTTGCCTTGTTCAGTTCGTACTGTACCAGTTCCGGAGAATCAATCGGCGGTTTGGTGTTGGGCATGGTAAGAACGCCCGTCACACCGCCTGCAAGTGCAGCCTGACAGCCGGAACGGATGTCCTCCTTGTGTGTCTGACCGGGGTCACGGAAATGCACGTGCATATCGAAAAGTCCCGGCATGGCAGTCAGACCGGTGGCATCAATAACACGATCTTCCCTGCCGTCGCAGATCTCTACAATATCCGTACCCATTCGGGTAATTTTTCCGTTGTCGATGAGAATATCTGTGATTTCGTCCAGACCGTTGTCCACCGCCCGGACATTTTTAATGAGCAGTTTCACAGTATCCACTCCTTTCTGAATCAAATAGCCTGCCCAAAAAAGACGCTTACCCATCAAACCGACAGATAAGCGCCCTTGCTTTCCAAATGCACCGTTATGCAGTCTGCACGTTTCACAATGTAACGCAATTTCCGCCCTGCGGGACTGGTTTCATGACTTCATCTTTACTATTATAGCACAGAATGAGATGCAATGCAAGTATTTTTTCAAAAATTCGCAATTATCCCCAAAGTCCTCTGCATTCCATCGTGCCGTCTTTTTCGAGATCGAGTACAATGCAGTGTCCTGCAAAATAATCCGGCTCGCACGTCAGATACAGTTCTGCGGTCTGATTTTCACGGCCGCCGGCGAGATCAATGCTGATGCTGTCCATGCGGAGGCTTTCCTTGAACGCGCGTTCCGACAGGGGCAGAGCGACTTCGGTGCCGTCTTCCATGCGATAGATCTCCTTGACGGGTTCTTCATTCTCATCATACTCGCTGATATCTTCAGCGCCGGAGATCCAGTCCTCGGCAAGACTGAGCATTCCGCTTTTCACGAGCATATCTGCGATCATTCCGCGGTTATTACGGATCCAGTCCAGTTGTTCGTTGATTGCCTCGATATAGCGCAGCACCTGCTCACGTTTACCGCGTTCATTTCCGAGTTTCAGACCAATGGGGATGATGCGTTCCGACCAGATCGTGGTTTCGCCGCGCATATCAAGCACATCGTCCTCACGAAAATCATGATATTCCATATACAAGCCTCCTTATCGAATCATTTTAATTTATCGTTTCGGTTTACTCAGCGTTTTCCGGTGCAGATTCCTCTGTATCTACGGATACAGTTTCCTGTGCCTCTTCCGGCATATTCTCCGAAGTATCCTGCTGCATCTCTTCCGGTGTCTCCTCAGGCACTTCCTCCTGCATTTCTTCGGGCACGTCCTCAGGAACATTCGCTCTCACATCGGAAGGCTCGGTCGGTTTCCCGAAATTGAGCTGGAATCCGTTGACCTTGACCTCCGGGTCTTCCAGAGAGATCATGAGGTAGCGTTTGCCGTCGATCTCCTTTGCCATGATCTTATCCGTAGCATCACCGGAAATGCTGACGGTCACGCCGCTGGAAGTCAGTGTGGTCTTGGTGTCGGTCAGGTTGGAAGCGATGAAGAAATTCCCCTCCGTGTTTTCCTGATAGAGTTTCTGCGCAGTTTCCGCTTTTTCCTGAGAAACGCCGGAATCCAGCAGGACATCCCGAATGAAAATATCGCTTACAACGGGCGGTTCAGGCTCATTGGCAAATGTTTTGGCGTAATCGGCGATTTTCTCATTGACACTGGCAATGACATTCAGATTCAGTTCCTCGCCGCAGGCACGGTCAAGAATCGCACGGAATGTTTCCTTTTCTTCTTCAGCAGAGAGTGTGAAACGACAGCCCAGAACGTCCTCAATGATCGAGACATTCAGATCCTTGGGCTTCTTGGCAAAGTAGAGAACGTGGTTGACATCGGGTCCTCTGCCGGTAAAGGTCGGGAACAGGAAACCGTCTGTCGGCGCATCGGCAACCACACGGTCAAAGTGGGTTTTCCGTATGATGTTGTTTTCGGTTTCGTCGTAAATCAGACCGTCCACACGGGATTCCACAGGGCAGACAGCGGCAAGCAGAAAATGGAAATCGCGGCTGTCGTATTTATTCTTCTCGCCGAACTTATTTTTTTCAAATACAGTATAGGTACACTGTGCGATGAACAGCGCATAGGGCAGGGTATATTCCATATGTTCCGTGATATGTGCGGCTACTTTTTCGGTCTGTTCCGCATCGCCGAGCCCTTTTTCCAGCATTTGCCAGAGCAGATTCTGCGGCTGATCGTCCTCATACATTTCGTTGGGGAAATCATACTCGATCAGACCTTTTCCGATCGTACCTTTCAGCACTTTGGCAAAAGTGGTATACAGAACGCTCATTTCCTCTTCGGGAATCTCGGCAAAGCTGCGGATACTTTCGCAGCGGCGGGTCTTTTCGGAGTCGATGAACGTGGAATACACTTTCTTGATTACGAGCAGGTCATCGGCAGGCAGAAAATGTTTTTTCAGCTCAGCGAGGTCTTTTTTATTCATGGGAAACAATCTCCTTTATCTGGATTTCAGGGCAGTTACTCTTACCTAAATTATAACATATTTCGGTCTGCAAGTCTATGAATCCCGCCAAAGTTTACATTTTATTCACAATTACAAGTACAGATGCTTCTCGAAGAAAAAAGCACCCCTTCCACATGGGAAGGAGTGCTTTGTCTCTTACTGCATAGAGTCCATATCCACGAACTGTACCTGACCGAACGGTGTCTTGCCGGAACGGTTTGTCATGTCCTTGAGAGTTGAGATGACAACGGTACTCAGATCGACGCTCTTCTTAACAAGTGCGATCTTGTAAGCGACAGTGAGCGTGCCGTTCGGAGTTTCCTGCGGTTTGACCAGTTCGCCGTGTGCGTCATTGATCTGACGGTAAACCTGATTGTATGTGACTGTAGTGTCCTCATTTTTCTGTACTGCAACCACAAATTCATCAGAACCCGTGCGGTAAACCGTGCCGTCGGGAAAAGCCTTGGAGAGCGTCTGTGCGGTATTTACGAGGATCGCATCGCCGGTATCATTGCCGTAGTTGGTGTTGATGATGCTGAAATCGGCAATATTGAACATGGCGAAATAACAGGGTTTCTCTTTGCCTGTCTGAACCTTATCGAGATCCATCGAGAGCGAAACACGGTTGGAAACATCGGTCAGAATGTCCTTGAACATTGCGGTACTGAGGGAGTCCTTTGTCTTTTCCGTCTTGAGGATCTGTTTGTTCAGCTTGCGGTTGACAGCTTCCTGACGTGCATTGATGATTGCAAAGATGACCACCAGACCGAGGATCAGAAGACCGAATACAACAACGAAGATTCTCATATTGGTCGTCATTCTGTAAACTTCCGATTTCGGTGCATTCAGCATCAGAACCCATCCGCGGTTCTGCATGAAGGAATAGGTAGAGAGCATCTTGATATTGCCGTCTTTGAACTCAAAGCTGTCGGTTCTTTCGGCAGTTCCCTCACGAAGAGCATTGCTGACATTGATGATATTGCCGTCGGTTACTTCCGTTGCAACGAGTGACGGGTCATCAATAAAGATAAATTTGTTATCAGCAGTATTTACCATATAATAGGAAGAATCATTGATACCGCGGATCTTCAGGTTATTCAGTGTGTTGACAAGACCTTCCGTCTTGATACCGAGACCGACCAGACCGACGGGCTTGTTATTTTTGTAAACCGCCTTGTACATGGAAACGATCTGCAAACCGGATGCCGGAGAGATGATGATACCGGTGTCGTAAACGCCGTCGCCCGCATCGAGCAGAGCCTGACGGAGCTGTTCGAGAGCTTCGGGATCTTTACGGGTGGTCATGCCGACAACAGCGGGATTTGTCTGTGTCATTACGAGCGTATCCCATGTACCGATCCACACACCTTCGAGGTCGTCGATCTCTTCACCGAACGCTACGGTATAATCCTGCGCAGCCTTGAGAAGTGCTTTGGATTCCGGGCTTGCGCTTCCGTAGCCGGGATATTCCTTGTCAACGAGTTTTTTGAGTTCTTCCGGATCCAGTGCCAGAAGGTCAGTGACCTGAGCGCTGTGACAGAACTTGGAAAGTGTCTTTTCGGACTCGTTGACGAAGTTTTCAACGATCTGCGCACGTTCATCTGCAATGGTCGCCATATTATCCAGTGCATTTTTGCGGGAATAGGTACTGATGATCTTGGTCGCACCGATAATCAGTGCAGCCATAACAACGAGCTGAACGATCAGAATAATTGTAATATTGGAGAGCTTTTTTTCATTTGGTTTGACGGTACTCATAGCAATTCATCCTTTCTACCCTGTTTTAGATTATTTTTTGAACAATTTGCCGAACAGACCTTTTGCGGTTGGCTTTTCCTCTTCCTCGTCCTCGTCATCGTCCGCAACGTGCATCAGACTGCCCACACGACTTTTGAGATAATCTGCATTGGAATTTCTGGCTTTCTGTGAACCTGCCGGGAACGAAGCACCCATATAGCCTCCTGCTGCCGGATTTGCATTTCCGAAAGGCTGGCTCATACCGCCTGTCCCCTGACCAAAAACCGAACCTGCCGGTGCAGCCCCGCCAAACGGAACACTTCCGGAGGGATACCCCTGAGGCGCACCGCCAAACGGAACACTTCCTCCGTTATAGACGGAATTACCCACAGGCGCAGCCCCGCCGAACGGTACACTGCCGGAATTCATATACATACTGTTTCCGGGTGCTGCATTGAAGGGCATACTGCCCATTGCTGCGGGTGATCTTCCGATTTCGGCAAGGGGGATATTCCTGTCGGGCAGGACGACCAGACTATTGGCATTGTTCGGATTCTGTGAGATGATAAACTGGATACAACCGCTGCAAGGCAACATGGGACGACAGTTGACGGCACTGATCAGCAGCAGTGAATCCGCTGCATTTTCACCGGCAGAAAGCATCTGTTCCATTGCAATGATCTCAGCATGGATATTCATAGGCTGACCGTTGCGCACTTCTACACGGCTGACTCCCGTGTATACTCTCTGCGATATGCCGCAGATCACACAAACCGTGTCGTCAGGTGTGATATACGCACCGCTTTGCTGATGACGCAATGCAACATCCTGCACGATCTTGAACATGGATTCAAATTGCACGTTCATGCACCCTCCTTTTGTGATTTGTTTGCTACAACTGTGCTATGCTGTAATGATACTGCATCTGATATATGATGAAATTCCGGCTGTACTGATTATTCTTCCGTTCCTGTAAGCGCCAGTTTGCTGCCGCAGAACGGGCAGAACTGAACTGCAATATCCTTGTGTGCCGTAATCAGGAAATCCGAATCCTTATAGTGATACATCAGCGGTTCTGTCTTGGTATCCTCTGCGATCAGCGGATCGAAGGCTTCCTCCGGTATCGGTTCGGGTTCGGCTTCCGGCTCGGGTTCGGCGGCATCACCGAAACCGAAGAGCTTTTCGAGATCATCCAGCGTGCTGTTCATGGATTCCATTGCATCCTTGGGTGTTTCTTCTGCGGCTTCTGCGTCCTGTACGGCAGCTTCTGCGGCTTCCGCAGCTTCTCTTGCCTTGCGCTTCTGCTCGTCAAACGCCTCCGCAATCAGCGAACTGAGGGGCTGACCGGAGCGCATCCACTGCATATCCTCGTCACTTGGCACGGGCAGACGGGAACACATCTGGCAGCCTGCACCGCTTCTGTTCAAAATTCTCATAGTAACACCTCTGCTTATTCAATATAATAACTGCTCTGTTCCGCCGTTTCTTCGGCTTCTGTTACAGTTTCCTTGAGATTTTCCGACAATTCGGAAAGGGCATCAATGGCAGCGGCAAGATTCATGACCTGTTCGGTAATGTTTTCGGAGCGCTGCTCAAATTCCTGTGCCACCTCATAATAACTTTGTGTCATAGTGCTGATCGCAGCAACAAACTGCTGCATCTTGGAAAAATCTTCGGGCTTGAGTTCTTCAGATTTTTTGTCTTTATACATATTCAGGACATTCTGACTGAACTTTTGCAGACGTGAGATATTGCCGCTGAGTTCGGAAGCCTTTGTGCCGATGTCATTGGCAGCAGATACGATAGTACCTTGACCATCGTTCATCTCCTCGCTGATGGCATTGATTTTGCTGACCTCATCAACGGTCGTATCATAGACATCTTTGATCTTCACGAAGCTGCGGTCAAGACTGTACTTGAGGTAATGAATGCAGTTTTCACGGACATTCATGCCGCGGAAAATTGCGCACGCCATATCGTGGCAGGTTCTGTAGCCGCAGGCACCGCAGTTGATATTCTGCGATTCATCGGTATCCTTGTGCATCATGCGGAAAATGCGCTTGTAATCTTCCACGGTCGGAGCAGTAAAGGTGACACGGTTTTCGTGGTAATTTGTTGTGAAGTCACTCAGGCGGAGGGTCTTGTCAAACTCCTTGAACCGCTTGAGCTTGCCGACACCGAGCAGACCGCCCTTCGTATCGTTTTTCGCCTGATTGGCGAGGCTATCCATTGTGCTTTCGGCTTCCATCAGAGTGGCAACGGTCGATGCCGTAGCCGTGCCGAGATTGCAGCCGAACTGACAGTTGAGGACATCGAGCAGATCGGGTTTCTTGCGATCCTCTGTCTGATAGTAGCGTTCCAGTCTGTCATAGAGGGTATGCGGGCCTTCCGCAGTACGGATGGTCAGATCCTTGTTAAGCGCGTGCATTGTTTCTTTCAGACCGCCGGGCATCGGATAGAGTCTGCCCAGACTGCCTTCATAGGATTCATCGAACTCAAACTCCTGAGAACCGTCCCAGCGGATGCCGTTGGAATTGGCATAGTCTTCCAGATGGCGGAACGTTACATTATAATCGAACAGCTTTTCACGTTCTGCTTCACTGGTCTTGGCAATGCAGGGAGACAGCATGAACATAGGGTCGCTCACGTTCTTATACCTGCGCAGATAGGCAGCCACACAGCCGGCAGGACTCAGGACAGGCGACAAATGTGAGATCAGTTCCGGACGGTACATCTGAATGTAGTTGACGACTGCCGGACACGGCTGACTTACCAGCTTGGCACCGGGATGCTCCATCATGTACTGATTGTGCATATATGTGCAGATATCGGCACCGTATGCAACGTCATAGATTTTCACTCTGCCTCTGGAACGAAGCCAGTTCATAAGCACACGCCACTTGCTCTTCGGGAAGCTGACACGGATCGCAGGAGCAACGATAAGCACAATCGGTTTTTTTGCTTCCAGCAGCTTTTTGAACTCATCAATATCGTCAACATAACCTCTTGCGCCGTGCGTGCAGGCTTTTACGCACTCGCCGCAATTGATGCAGGAGGAATAGTCAACGTTTGTGACATACTTATCCTTTGTTCCCTCTTTCAAAAAAGTCTTATTCGCATGGACAGGACAGGCACGGATACAGGCGTTGCACCCGACACACTTATTTTCGTCTACTGTAATGATTTGCCGCATATTATCTGCTCCTTTTCGTGAATTCCCGTCCATCCCGTGTTCGGCCGGAATACGATAAGTGGGACAGCCGGCTGTACAGACACCTTTCACAGTTACTCTTATGGCAATCTGTATCATAATTATACCATTTTACAACAAAAATGTCAATCCATTCTGCGAACCGTAAATGATTTTTGTGTAAATGGTAAAATACAAGAATGAATATTTGTATATTAGCACAACACGTTTTTAATATTTCCAATTTTGGGATATTCCGCATCTGAAATGCTGACAGAACCAAAAAGCATCAAAACCGCATAATACCGTTGATTTTCAGCTTGTCAGAGCGTTTCCTGACCGGAATGTAAACCGATAGTGCATAACTACTGTGAGTATAGCCAATTCTGCGGGAATTGTCTGCTACTCTGTGAACGGGTGTGCTGCAATATACTGATCGAGGATTTCTGAGGCGGTGTAGACAAATTTCACACAGGGACGTACCTTATAGTACTGTTCTGTCCGCTTCTCCGGTACAGGCGTACTGGTAACAGCAAGTCCTTTGAGCAGTTCACAGCACAGGATCGTTTCATGCTTTGCACGGAATGCAGCCGCAAGTTCCTGAATACGGGAATAATGCTCTGTCTTCTGCCGGTCATCAAAACCGGGACCGAGTCCGTAGAGAATACCCGCGACCATGAACATTGCCGAACAGGCACCGCAGACCTCACGCATTCTGCCCATTCCTGCGCCGAATGAGGAGGGGAGCCGCATGGCAAGTGCTTCTTCCATCCCCGTCACATCGGTAAACGCCACAAAAACCGCCTGTGCGCAACTGAGACCCTCCGAAAAAAGACGGACAGCCTTTTCTGCATGGGTTTCTTCCATTGTCCTGACCTCCTTTTGATTCCGGGTTTATGTCACACCCAAAAGATATTATACTACTAATCAACGGAAAAAGCAAGAACAATTTTTTTACAAAAAGGACTTGATTTTATTCGGAAAATGTTGTACAATAGTATACAGACAGTGTTTTACTGTTCCGGAGCTGCATGGCAGGGTATGGATTTCCATTTGCGTCTCGCACACGCAGATGAGACAGAAACGGATCCTGTCGGCTCTAAAAACCGAAAGGAGTATAGATATGATTTATTCGCACGAAGTTGAAACAATGTGCCCGATCGCTCAGGGCGTTGCTCACGGTGCTGCTCCCATTCCGGAGGAAGCCAAGTGGGTCAAGGCTAAGGAGATCAAGGACATCTCCGGCTTTACACATGGTGTGGGCTGGTGCGCACCGCAGCAGGGTACCTGCAAGCTCACCCTGAACGTCAAGGAGGGTGTGATTCAGGAAGCTCTCGTAGAAACCATCGGCTGCTCCGGTATGACACATTCCGCGGCTATGGCTGCTGAGATCCTCCCCGGCAGAACCATTCTTGAGGCGCTGAACACCGACCTTGTCTGTGATGCGATCAACACTGCAATGCGTGAACTGTTCCTCCAGATCGTATACGGCCGTTCCCAGTCCGCATTCTCCGAGGGCGGTCTGGTTGTAGGTGCAGGACTTGAGGACCTTGGCAAGGGTCTGCGTTCTCAGGTAGGTACAATGTACGGCACACTCGCAAAGGGTCCCCGTTATCTTGAAATGACAGATGGCTATGTAACCAAGCTCGCACTCAACGAGGATGATGAGATCATCGGCTATAAGTTTGTAAACTTCGGCAAGATGATGGACTTCATCAAGGCAGGCGATGATGCAAACACCGCATTTGAGAAGGCACAGGGTCAGTACGGCAGAGTCGCTGATGCTGTTAAGCTCGTTGATCCGAGAAAGGAATAAGGAGGTACATAACCATGGCATTGTTTGAGTCTTATGAGAGAAGAGAAAAGCAGATTCTCGCTGTGATCGGACAGTACGGCATCAAAACCATTGAGGAGTGTGCCGATGTCTGCAAGGAAAAGGGGCTGGACATCTACAAGCTGGTAGAGGGCATTCAGCCGATCTGCTTTGAGAATGCAAAGTGGGCTTACACCGTAGGCTGTGCAATTGCAATCAAGAAGGGCTGCACCAAGGCTGCTGATGCTGCGGCTGCAATCGGTGAAGGACTTCAGGCATTCTGCATTCCGGGTTCTGTTGCAGATCAGCGTAAGGTTGGTCTGGGTCACGGCAACCTCGGCAAGATGCTGCTGGAAGAGGATACCGAGTGCTTCGCATTCCTCGCAGGTCACGAGTCCTTTGCTGCGGCTGAGGGTGCAATCGGTATTGCCGAGAAGGCAAACAAGGTTCGTCAGAAGCCCCTGCGAGTTATCCTGAACGGTCTTGGCAAAGATGCTGCACAGATCATCGCAAGAATCAATGGTTTCACTTATGTTGAAACAGAGATGGATTATCACACCGGTGAAGTCAAGGAAGTATTCCGTAAGGCTTACTCCGAGGGTCTGCGTGCAAAGGTCAACTGCTACGGTGCAAATGATGTTACCGAGGGCGTTGCGATCATGTGGAAGGAAAATGTGGATGTATCCATCACCGGCAACTCCACCAACCCGACCCGTTTCCAGCATCCGGTTGCAGGTACTTACAAGAAGGAGCGCACCGATGCCGGCAAGAAGTACTTCTCCGTTGCATCCGGCGGCGGTACAGGCAGAACCCTGCACCCCGACAATATGGCAGCAGGTCCTGCTTCCTACGGTATGACCGACACTATGGGACGTATGCATTCTGATGCACAGTTTGCAGGTTCCTCCTCCGTTCCGGCTCATGTTGAAATGATGGGTCTGATCGGCATGGGCAACAACCCCATGGTTGGCGCAACAGTTGCTTTCGCAGTTGCTGTTGAAGAGGCTATGAAGGGCTAAAATACGGCATTTCTGTAATTTCAGAAATTCAACAAAATTTGCCAAATAGCTCAAAAATGCGATTTGTCACCCTAAATTCTAAGTGGATGACAAAATCGGATGACAAGAAAACATAAACCGCCGTTCAGGTTCTGACCCGCCCCCTGTCAAGTAGACAGTGCAAAAAACAAAAATAGTTCTCTGTAATAAACAAAAGCAGTCTGTGCAATTTGTGCAGGCTGCTATTTGTTAGCAGTAATGGGCATTTCACTTTCGTAGTGAGGAGCGTAGCGACGAACGAAGAAAGTGAAATGCCGCGGCGCCCGGTCACGCGGCATACGCCTTGTGATATTCCATCGGTGTCATGCTGTTCAGTTTGATCTGATACCGACCGGTATTGTAGTATCTGATGTAATCTTCAATTGCTGCGACCAGACTGACTTTATCCGTGAACTTGCGAAGATAGTACATTTCGGACTTCAGGATGCCCCACCAACCTTCCATCGGTCCGTTATCAATACATCTCCCGACACGGGACATACTCTGTATCATTCCGGCATTGACAAGTTTTTGATGAAACACCTTGTTGGTATACTGAAATCCTCTGTCGCTGTGGAAAATCGGATGAGCGTCAGGATTCAGCCGGACAGCTTCATCAAATGTGGAAAATACGAGGTCATTGTTATTGCTGTCTCCGATCTTGTAAGCTACGATACGCCTGTCATAAAGGTCAAGAATGGCGCTCAGATACAGCTTCTTGATGACCGGTCCAACGTAATATTTGAATTCTGTCACATCGGTAAGCCACTTCTCATTTGGCTTATCTGCGTGGAAATCTCGCTTCAGGATATTCTCCGCTGTGATCTGCGGTGTGGATGGGATATACGTCTTCTTCTTGATACGAGTGACAGATTTCATATGCAGAATCTGCATCAATCTGTAGATTCGTTTCTTGTTGTAATGAACGTTATGCTCACGGTTGATCACGACCGTCATCTGGCGATATCCTAAGATCCCGTTGCGTTCTTCATAGTGCTGCCTGATCCATTCTACAAGCTGCTCATTGACCTGTTGGCTATGGCTTGGCTTCCGATGCAGCCACTTGTAGTACGCCGAGCGTGCAACGTGTACAGCAGCGCAGAGCTTCTGGATCGGATAATGCTCTGCTTCGTTCATGTATTGAATTGCAAGATACTTATCCTCATTTCGTACTCCGCTTACCAATCGCCCCCTTCCAATTCCTTCAGTTTTTTTAACAGCTTGATCTCCATTTCCTGATCCTTGATCTTTGCCTGCAATATCTTGTTTTCCATACGAAGCCTGT
>JAILPP010000024.1 GCA_024699425.1 Oscillospiraceae bacterium
CTTGTCAAGGGTTTTTGGAAAATTTTTCTGCGGGAGGGGGTTAAATGGGGGCGCTGCCCCCATACCCCCGGCAGGGGGAATGATTCCCCCTGCACCCCTCATCACTTTTTCATTTATTTTCAGAGGACACTTTTCACGACGGAGACAATGTTCTCCGCAGAAAGACCGAACTGTTTAAGCAGATCGACCGCAGGTCCGGAATGACCGAACTCATCGTTGACACCGATCTTTGTGACCTGAACAGGGCACTTTGCCGATACGCAGTCGCAGACAGCGCTGCCGAGTCCGCCGATGATGCTGTGTTCCTCGACGGTGACGATTCTGCCTGTCTCCTTTGCGGCTCTGACGATCAGTTCCTCGTCCAGCGGCTTGATCGTGTGGATATTGATAACTCTTGCATCAATGCCCTCTGCGGCGAGTGTCTCCGCCGCCTGTACTGCTTCTGCAACCATCAGACCGCTTGCCACGATCGTGATATCCTTGCCGTCACGCATGGTAATGCCCTTGCCGATCTCAAACTGATACGTTTCGGGGTCATTCAGAATCGGTGCAGCCAGTCTGCCGAACCGCATATACACAGGACCTTCCATTGCCGCTGCCGCACGGACAGCCGCCTTTGCTTCCACATCATCAGACGGCACGATGACCGTCATGCCCGGAATTGTCCGCATAAGTGCAATATCCTCGCAGCACTGGTGTGTTGCGCCGTCCTCGCCGACGGAGATGCCCGCATGGGTCGCACCGATCTTGACATTCAGATGCGGATAGCCGATGGAATTGCGCACGATCTCATAGGCACGTCCCGCCGCAAACATCGCAAACGTAGACGCAAACGGGAGCATTCCCGCTGTCGCAAGACCTGCTGCCACGCCCATCATATTCTCTTCGGCAATACCGCAGTCAAAGAAGCGGTCGGGGTATGCCTTCTTGAAAATGCCTGTTTTGGTCGCTGCTGCAAGGTCAGCATCGAGTACGACCAGATCCGGATACTGCTCTGCAAGTTCTACCAGTGCTTCGCCGTAGCTCTCACGGGTCGCCTTCTTCTTTACGTCTGCCATGATTACGCCTCCACTTCTGCCAGAGCTGCTTTCAGCTCGTTCATGCCCTGCTCATACTGCTCCGCATTCGGTGCAGACCCGTGCCAGCCGACCTGATTTTCCATGAAGGAAACGCCCTTGCCCTTGATGCTCTTCTGAATGATGCAGACGGGCTTGCCGACAATGCTTTCCGCCTCGTTGAACGCTGCTTCGAGCCGGTCAAAATCGTGTGCATCTTCCACGACAATGACGTGCCAGCCGAATGCCTCGAATTTCTTGTCGATCGGTTCGGGGGAGCAGACTTCCGTGATCTTGCCGTCGATCTGGAGACCGTTGTTATCGACGATCGCCGTGAGGTTGTCCAGACCGTAGTGCGCCGCAAACATGGCAGCTTCCCAGACCTGTCCCTCTTCAATTTCGCCGTCGCCTAAAATTGCGTAAACATGATAATCGGCTGCTTTGAGCTTGCCTGCAAGTGCCATACCGCAGGCGGCGGAAATGCCCTGTCCGAGCGAACCGCTGCTCATGTCCACGCCGGGGGTCTTGATGCAGGGATGTCCTTGCAGCATTGCGCCGATGTGACGCAGGCTTTCGAGTTCCTTCTTGTCAAAGAAGCCTTTCTCAGCCAGAATCGCATAGAGTGCGGGTGCGGTGTGTCCCTTGGAAAGCACCAGTCTGTCACGCTCCGGCATATCGGGATGTTTCGGGTCTGTGTGCATCTTCACGCAGTACAGGTATGTCACCAGATCTGCGATGGAAAGAGAACCGCCCGGATGACCGGACTTTGCGTGGAACGTTCCGGTCAGAACGCCCATTCGTACCTTGCAGGCAGTTGCTTGCAGACTTTTCTTGATTGTTTCGTCCATGTGTTACCTCCTGATTCAAATAAGGGTTCTGCGTCACGGATTATGAGATACCGAGAATACCGTGTATCAGCTCTTCCATTGCACCCTCTTCGCAGGTGCGGGTGAGAACGAGATCGGCAGCAGCTTTGGCAGCTTCGCTCCCGTTCTGCGGGCAGACACCGAAATCCGCAGCTTTGAGCATTTCCACATCATTGTCAAAATCCCCGACTGCCACGAATGTATAATGCCGCATTCCCGGCAGCATACGGAACGCATTCAGACCGCTTCCCTTGGAGACACCTGCCGGAAGCATCTCATAGAAACGCTTCTCGGAACGGCAGAAGTCCACGCCCTGAAAATGCTGACGGTCGATATAGTCAATAAAGGCGGGAATGTCCTTGCTGTCCATTGCAAACAGGACTTTCAGCCATGTACCCTGTACTTCTTCGATCGTGCCGTACTGCGGGGTAATACCGCATACCTGAACGTGTTCCTGCTCCCACTCGGTATTGTTGACGACCCATGTATCCTCGGCGCAGAGGACTTCCACGCCCGCATGGGGATTGTCCCGCAGGATCTTTGCGGTCATTTCCTTTGCGGAATCGGGCAGGGGGTGGGTAAACAGGAGCGATTCCGTCTGCACGTCATAGATGCCGGCACCGTTGAACATAATCATCGGTGTTTTCAGTCCCAGCATACGGGGATAACGTCCCGCCGCCTGAATGGTGCGTCCGGTGGCGATGGTGAACAGCCCGCCGGCTTTTTCAAATTCCCGCACGGCGGCGAGATCACGCTCCAGCGGTATTTTGGATTTTGGCAGGAACGTGCCGTCCAGATCTGTGATAATGCAGATCTTACCGGGATCCTCAAACATGATGCATTCTCCTTTTTGTTTCCGTTACGGGCTGCTCTGGCGGAATTTCCGCAGCAGCTTCTGAAAATATTCGGGTGCATCCCGTTCAAATTCGAGATAGTCACCTGTGCGCGGGTGAATAAAGCCGATCTTACGGGCATGGAGACACTGTCCCTGTGTACCCTTGACAGGTTTTCCGTAAACATCGTCGCCGTAGATCGGATGTCCGATGTAAGCCATGTGAACACGGATCTGATGGGTGCGTCCCGTTTCAAGGCGCAGGCGCAGGTGTGCGGTTTCTGCGAACTGTTCCGTTACCGTGTAATGGGTGACGGCATCTTTGGAATTTGATTCAATGACGCACATTTTTTTGCGGAGCGTGGGGTGCCGTCCGATGGGGGCATTGACGGTTCCTGTCGTATCACGGAAATGTCCCGCGGCGATGGCTTCATATTCCCGTGTGAATGAATGAGCCTTGATCTGTTCGGCAAGTCCGTGGTGGGCAAAGTCATTTTTTGCCACGATCAGAAGTCCCGTGGTATTCTTGTCAATGCGGTGGACGATGCCCGGACGGATCACGCCGTTGATGCCCGAAAGTGAGCCTTTGCAGTGGAACATCAGCGCATTGACCAGAGTTTCGTCATAGTTGCCGTTGGCGGGGTGGACGACCATGCCCTTGGGTTTGTTGACCACAAGGAGATCATCGTCTTCATAAACGATGTCCAGCGGAATATCCTGCGGAACGACTTCGATTTCCTCCGGCGGCGGGACTTCGATCATCACGGCATCACCGCCTGCGGGACGGCAGTTCTTGGGAACGGGCTTTCCGTTGACCTGCACATGACCGGAAGCAATCAGCCCCTGCACGGCAGTGCGGGAGAGTCCGACCCGCAGCGTGGCAGCCCATTTATCAAGCCGCATTCCTTCGGCTTCGGGCGGAAAGGTCAGCTCATGGATCGTCATGGTGTTCCTCCTGCGGTGCTGCGGATTTCAGGCGTTTGTCGTCCTTTTCGGAGAAGAAGAGGATATACACGGCAAGCAGGGCTGTCCCGACGGTGATGAAGCAGTCCGCAAAGTTAAAGACCGCAAAATCAAAGAGCTGTACATCAAGATAGTCCACAACCGCCCCGCCGCGGAAAATGCGGTCGATGAGATTGCCCGCAGCCCCGCCGATGACCGCCGTCAGACACCAGAACAGAAGCGGACGCTGTTTCGTTCTGCAAATGAGCAGATAGGTGCAAACACCGATCCCGATGACAGAAATTACAATGAGAAACGCCGTCTTACCGGCAAAACTCGAAAATGCCGAGCCGTTGTTCTGAATGTAGTGCAGATGCATGATGTCCAGCGACCCGATGTGCAGAAAGGGGCGTTCCTCGTACAGCGCAAAGTTCCCGACAATCCAGAATTTAATGAGCTGGTCAATTCCTGCGATCAGCACAACGGCAATGAGTGCAAGTATGAGCAAAAGCGCCCTCCTTTCAGGCAAAACGACCCACCGTCCGAATCAGACGGCAAGCCGCCGTGGTAATATTGGAGGCTACTCGTCCCCTTGACAATATATTTTCAAATCAGAAAAAGCGATGAGGGGTGCAGGGGGAATCATTCCCCCTGCCGGGGGTCTGGGGGCGGAGCCCCCATCTGACCTCTCCGCCGTCAGGCGGCATTGATTTTATTCCATGACAGAAGCGCAGCGTTTGCAGAGTGTCGGGTGCAGAGCGATCTTTCCGACTTCTTCGGAGATGCACCAGCAGCGTTCGCACTTGCCGCCCTGTGCCTTTTCGACGGTAACAGTCATATCCGCAGTTTCACCTGTTCTCACCTCAACGGCGGACACGATGAACACATCTTTCAGCTCTGCATAGGATTGCAGGCGCTTTGCGGTTTCCTCATCGGCTACGGTCAGGATGACCTTGGCTTCGAGGGATTTGCCGATCAGCTTTTCATTGCGCTTCTCTTCAAGCGCCTTGTTGACAGCTTCACGGACAGCATAGATCTCGTCCCACTTGGCACGGAATGCCTCGTCAGCGGTCACGCCTGCCTTTTCGTTGAACTGATTCAGGAATACGCTCTGTGCATCATCGGAAGCTCTGTGCGGCAGATTCTGCCAGATCTCCTCGCCGGTGAAGCTCAGGATCGGTGCAATCATACGGGTGAGAGAATCCAGAATCAGATACATTGCGGTCTGTGCGGCACGTCTGGTCGGGGCATCGACTTTCTCGCAGTAGAGTCTGTCCTTGATGATGTCCAGATAGAAACTGGAAAGGTCAACCGTGCAGTAATTGTGGATCGCCTTGAATACGATATGGAAATCATACGCATTGTAGCCTGCATTGACCTTGTCGGTCAGTTCGTCCAGACGCATGAGCGCCCATTTGTCGAGTTCTTCGAGCTTGTCAACGGAAACCATGTCCTTGTCGGGATTGAATACGGTCTCGCCGTCGGAGAGGTTGCCGAGAATATATCTTGCCGTATTTCTGATCTTTCTGTACTGGTCGGAAAGCTGACTCAGAATATCCTTGGAAATACGGATGTCGCTGTGATAATCGGAAGAAGCCACCCACAGACGGAGAATATCTGCGCCGTACTGTTCGATGATCTCTTCGGGTGCGATGCCGTTACCGAGGGACTTATGCATTGCCTTGCCTTCGCCATCAACGACCCAGCCGTGTGTGCAGACCTGCTTGTAGGGGGCAGTTCCCTTGTAGACAACGGAAGTCAGCAGAGAGGACTGGAACCAGCCTCTGTACTGGTCAGCGCCTTCCAGATAGAGATCGGCAGGCCATGTCAGTTCGTCGTAATTATCCAGAACCGCCGTATGCGATACGCCGGAATCAAACCATACGTCCATGATGTCGTATTCCTTGGTAAATTCCGTGCAGCCGCATTCACATTTCGTATCGGCGGGAATGAGTTCGGTCACGTCCTTTGTCCACCACGCATCGGAGCCTTCCTTGCGGAATACGTCTGCAATGCTTTTGATGGTCGCATCGGTGACGAGGGGCTTGCGGCAGTCCTTGCAGTAAACGACAGGAATCGGCACGCCCCATGTTCTCTGACGGGAGATGCACCAGTCGGAACGGTCACGCACCATGCCCTTGATTCTGTCCTCGCCCCAGTCGGGAATCCACTGCACGTCCTCGATCGCCCTGACAGCGGCATCACGGAAGCCTGCAACGGAGCAGAACCACTGTTCGGTCGCACGGTAGATGATCGGGGAATGACAGCGCCAGCAGTGCGGATACTGATGGACGATTTTCTGCATGGCAAGCATTGCGCCCTCTTCGGTCAGGCGTTCTGCGATCTTCTTGTTGGCATCGTCGGTATTCAGACCCTCGAACTCGCCTGCCTCTGCGGTCTGGTAGCCCTTGGAATCCACGCAGACGATGATGCCGATGTCATCATAATTCTTGCAGACCTCAAAGTCCTCGACACCGTAGCCGGGTGCTGTGTGAACGCAGCCGGTACCGCTTTCGAGTGTGACATGATCGCCCACGATGACGGGAGAAAGTCTGTCATACAGCGGATGCTTTGTCTTGATGCCTTCCAGTTCTGCGCCGGTGAAGATGTGGTCGGTGGAGTAATCCGAAATGCCGGCAGTCTCCATGACACCCTTGACCAACTCATCTGCCATGACATAGTATTCATCGCCGTTCCTGACGAGGGTATAGTTATATTCAGGACCGAGGCAGATCGCAAGGTTGCCGGGGATGGTCCATGTGGTGGTCGTCCAGATGACGAAGAATACATGGTTCAGGTCAAGACCGAGCTTGGTGAAAAGCCCCTTGTCGTCGGTTACACGGAACTTGACGAAAATGGAATTGCAGGGGTCGTTCTCGTATTCGATCTCGGCTTCCGCAAGGGCGGTATTGCAGTCGGGGCACCAGTAAACGGGCTTGAGACCCTTGTACAGGTAGCCGTCCTGCATCATCTTGCCGAACACCTCGATCTGACGTGCCTCATATTCGGGGCGGAGGGTCAGGTAGGGGTGGTCGTAATCGCCGACAGAACCGAGACGCTTGAACTGCTGTTTCTGATTTTCCACATGGGTCAGGGCGAAATCCTTGCAGGCTTTGCGGAGGTCAACGGGTGAAATTGCGCCGTTCTCCACGCCCATTTCCTTGAGGGCCTTCAGTTCGATGGGAAGTCCGTGGGTATCCCAGCCGGGGACGTAGGGAGCATAATAGCCGGTCATATTCTTCTGCTTGACAATAAAGTCCTTCAGAACCTTATTGAGTGCCGTACCGATGTGAATGGTGCCGTTGGCATAGGGCGGACCGTCGTGGAACATAAAAGAAGGTTTGCCCATATTCTTCTGCATCATTGCATCATAGAGACGTTCTGTCTCCCATTTTGCCAGAATATCCGGTTCACGCTTGGGCAGATTGCCCCTCATGGGGAAATCGGTTTTCGGCATATTCAAGCTGTTCTTAAAATCCTGTGCCATTTCGTGTCAGTTCCTTTCCTTGATCTCGGTGCTGTAAATATACACAAGGCGGCGGGCTGGTATTGGGGGGCTGCTCGCCCCCCATCCCCCCTCGGCAGGGCGGTGACCGCCCTGCACCCGCATCGCTTCTGCGCATTTTGGCAATTCATGCGCACTGATAACTTGGTGCTTATTCTGCGGTGCTGTCCAGATCACCGAAGCGGATGGTATAGGGATCCGGCTCTTTGTCCAGGCTGAACGGCTGGGGTTCCTTGTTCAGACTGAACGGCTGCGGCTCTTCCGGCGCAGGTGCGGGGGGAGCTTCCTCCGGCATGGCAGGGAAAGGCGGATCCTCTGTCTCCGGCATAGCAGAGATCATTTCCAGATGGGATTTATACATATCAAACAGGCTTCTCTTGAAGTCTGCGACCATCTGACGTGCGTGTACCAGATTTGCCTGCTCCTGTGCGATTTCCTGACGGTTCTTTTCGAGGAGGGCATTATGTGCCTCAGTGGTTTCGTCGATGATACGTGCGGCTTCTTCCTTTGCCTTATTCAGGATCTGTTCCGCTTTTTCGTTGGCATCGTCGAGAATGCGGTGTCCTTCTTTCTGTGCGCCGACCCATGCATCCTTGATGGCATCTTCGTCCTTCATGTATTCCCGTACTTTATCGGCAAGGAGCTGGATTTTATGATTGGCATCCTCACGCTCATTGTCGATTTCCTGAAAGCACGCTTCGAGCTTGCCGAGGAATTCGTCGATATCCTCCGGGCGATAGCCCCACGCTGCTTTTTCAAATCTGAGTTCTCTGATATCTTTTGCGGTCATCATTTCGCCTTCACCTCTGCTTGTATTTTGATTGCAGTCCCGCCGAGGGGCTTACAAATATTTTAGAATCAGAATCGGGAGCCGTCCTTTTCTGGTCGGCGCACCGATGGTTTTGACGGCAAATTTGCCGTATCCCCGAACGGAGAATATATCCCCCTCACGCAGGAGCTTTGCGGGTTCTGTGCATTCTGCATAATTGAGGGTGACGATGCCTGCACGGACGCTTTCCAAACAGCGTTCCCGTCCGCAGCCGAGTGCGGTGCGCAGGACGGCATCAAGGCGGGGACTTTGCACCGTTCCCGCAATTTCTTTTGTCTCCTGATGAAAGTCGCCCGAATAGGGCAGGTCGGTGGAAACTTTCACGCCCACTCTGCCGATTCTGGTCAGGCTCTCCCCCACGGAAACAGCCGCACCCGTGACAAAGCACTGGACTTTTCCCGCCGAAATCAGAATATCCCCGACGGTATCCCGCTGAACCTGCTGTGCCATGAGACTGCCCAGCACGTCACGGTGTGTCAGTGTAAAGCGTTCCGGAAACGTAAACGTCAGGCAGGTGACGGGAAATTCTTCGTCTGACGGTTCTGCGCCCTCGGGGTGGATGCAGAGAATGCCCCGCTGTGCCTCCGGATAGCCTCCGAAGAAACGGTAAGTGCCCTCCTGCAAGTCAGTACGGAGCATGGTGTACTGCCGCATATCCAGAAACGCTGTAAAACTGCGCCATTGCTGTCGTCTGACCATATCCTGCACGTGTGCGGCAAGGATGCGGTCCGCTTCCTCCTGCCGTTTGTCCATCTTAGATAATAACCCCGTTGCTTTCCAGCTCCGCAGCGAGATCATCGCCGATGAAGCCGACATTGTATGGTGTTATGATGTAGGTCAGGTTGGCAACGGGTTTCAGGCTGCCGCTGATGGCATAGGAAACGCCGACCAGAAAGTCAATGATTCTTCTTCTGTTTTCGGGAGAAGCAGTTTCCAGATTCAGCACAACGGTCTTGCGTGCGATCAGGTGATCGGCAATTGCTTTGGCATCGGTAAAGACTTCCGGCTTGACCAGTACGACCTGAAGCTGTGCAGTTGCCTGAATATTCACAATATTGGAGCCTCTCTCCTGCGGTTCCATCATTTCCTCAACGCCCTGATGCGGCGGCTGCGGCTGTGGCTGCGGGATCTCCTGTACAGGTGCAGAGGAACCCTGATCCGCATTCTCGGAGGGGAAGAAAAATTCTTTGACATTTTTGAAGAGTTCCATGATATTCTCCGTTTCTCCGTATGTGAGATTTCAGTCGGGCGCATACGGCCGCCTATATCCATGTGCTGCGGTCAGACTGACGCAGCTTGTATCATCTGGAGTAATCCCGTGCGCCGAACAGCGCCGACCCGACACGCACCAGCGTGGAGCCGTGCAGAACGGCTGCGGCGTAATCGTCCGACATACCCATAGAGAGAATCTGCATCTGTTCCGGATCGTTCTCCTTCGTGCGGAGAAACAGTTCTTCCATAGCCGCCAGATAGCGGTCATCGCTGCACGGAGGAGGAATGGTCATCAGACCTCTGACGCGGACGTGCGGAAACGTCTTTACCTGTGCCAGCAGCGCAGCAAGGTCAGCGGGGGCTGTACCGCTTTTGCTGTCCTCGCCGCCGATGTTCACTTCCAGCAGAATATCCTGTACGATGCCGTGTTTTTCCGCCTGCTTTTCGATCTCCTGTGCGAGGGAGAGCCTGTCCACCGAATGGATCAGACGAATCTGTCCCATGAGATACTTGACTTTGTTCGTCTGGAGTGCGCCGATGAAATCCACGGGAACACCGTCACGGTATGCTTCCCGTTTGGACTGCCATTCCTGTACACGGTTTTCACCGAGGAGGCGGATGCCGCAGTCGATCGCTTCATTGACATAGACCGGATCGACAGTCTTTGTTACAGCCATAAAAGAGACATCTTCGGGTTTTCTGCCGTTTTTCACGGCAGCTTCTGCGATCTCCGAGGCGATACGCTTGTAATTTTCACGCACTGCGAGGGACTTACTGTCCATCTGCATCAATTCCTTTCGTTATGATGGAATCATACAGCATCAGGCATTCGGGATCTGAAGTCTGCGCTGTGATTACATAATCCGAACCTTCATAAATAACATTGAGCCTCCGGAATTCCGGCTGCTCGCCGCTGAGGATATACACGCCCCGCACGGTTTCCATTCTGCCCTCATCGTTTTCGATCTCCTTGAAATGAAGGGAGGAACGGGGGACTAAAATGCCCTGATATTCGCCGCGGATGACTTCCACGGTATCCGTTCTGTGCTGTACCAGATCGTGGGTCATGGCATCGCAGGTGATAACGGCAACCGTCTGTTTGCCGGTATTGCCTGCCATGAGCAGTTCGACTGTTCCCCGCACGACTTCGGAAGTCGATGCAAATTTCAGGGAAACACGCTGTCCCTGCTGATAGATCTTCTCAGAGTTGTCCACAACGCAGGCGAGTGCCCAGCGGTAGCCGTCCACGAGTTTGCCGACGATGCCGTTTCCGCTTGTGGGGCTGTCCTTGATGGAGGCGAGCATCTGCGGGGTGATCTCTTCGAGCATATTCAGATCGAGTTCATTTTCGTATCCGTCGGCATAGCTGACAAAGTAGGCAGCCTCTTCTGCGGTGATGGTATCGAGGGGCTCTTCCTGTCTGGCTTTCAGGGATTCGATCTCTGCCTGAATTTCGTGCATTCTGCGGTCAAGAGCGCCGTCCTGTCCGGTCACGAGCTGATAAGTACTGAGCAGCACGACCATTTCATCGCTCTGCTGAGGGAGTGCGGCGAGGTCGCCCTGTTCCCTGCGGTAGAGAAATTCCTTGTAATGCTGCGTGAACAGTTCCGACAATCCGGAGGGCTGTGCTGTTTTGGCGGTACCGGGGTTGGAGATGCGTTCAAGCAGGGCATAGTCCTTTTCGAGGGCTGCGATGCGCTGTTTCAGCTCGATCTGTGTTTCCGAGGAATACACGGTCGCAATGGGGCTGCCGATGCCGAGTTTGCCGCCGTCGGAGACCTCATAGCTGATGACCCCTTTGCCGTTGTAGTTGATGACCTTTTCGTTGCGTATGAACACGCCCTGCACGGTTTCCGAGTCGCTGCCGACAGAGAGCAGCGCTGTTTCGGTGATGTAATCCTGTGTGAAGTGCTGCACCGCAACGTTGATGACCGTAGCGATCACGGACACCGCAACCAGTACAAGGACGACCGTCAGTGTTCCGTCTTTCATCAGGTCACCGCCCGTTTATTCGGATTTCTCCGCCTCTGCCTCAAGCAGCGGAACGGGGCGGGAGGGGGCGATGGTAGAAATGGCGTGCTTATAGATGACCTGCTGCTGTCCCTGACAGTCGAAGATCACCACATAGTTATCAAATCCCTTGACAATGCCCTTGCACTGAAAACCATTGACAAGGTAAGTTGTCACGGGAATGCGCTCTTTGCGGGCCTGATTCAAAAATGTATCCTGTAAATTCATAATCTTGTTCATATGACTCTCCTTCCGGCTTTTCGGGCGTGATCGGAACTCTGTTTTCTGTTGTTCTACGCACAAAAAAGCACTTATAATTTATTATACCACATCTCTCCAATTTTGGCTATGATTTTTTCCTGATTTTTTGAATTTTTTCGTACTTCATCACTTTCACACATATTCAACCAGTGAATTTGTGCATTTCGTCGAAACCATGTGAGCTGTCTTTTGGCGTAGCGGCGGGATTCCCGTTTGATCTGTTCCACGCAGGATTCCAGATCGGCATTGCCGTCGAGATAGGGGAGCAGTTCCTTGTAGCCGATGGCAGCCGCAGAAGTCTGCATGGCGGGGCTGCGGGCGCTGCGCACTTCTTCGACCAGACCGCTTTGCAGCATGATGTCCACACGGCGGTCAATGCGGTCATACAGCACGTCCCTTTCCCAGTACGGGGCGAAGATCAGATAATCATAGGGCGAGGGCTGTGCGGCATTGCGCTGCTTGTACGCTGTGAACGTGCCGCCCGTGCGCAGACAGACTTCCAGTGCCCGCACAAGGCGGACGGAATTGTTCGGGTGAATTTTCTCCGCCGCCTGCGGGTCAAGGGATCGCAGTTCCCGATAGAGGGCATCTGCGCCCTCCGTCTGCAAACGCTTGTACAGTTGTTCACGGACGGCAGAATCACCTGTTTCCTCCTCAAACTGCATTCCCGACAGGACGGCATCGGCATACAGCCCCGTGCCGCCGACCAGAACAGGAAGTTTTCTCCTTGCCGTAATATCGCATATCTTCTCCCGTGCCAGTGCCGCATAGTCAGCCACGGAAAAGCGCTGTGTACGGGGAATGATGCTGATTAAATGATGGGGAACGCCCTGCATCTCATCGGGCGTGGGCTTTGCGGTGGCGATGTCCAGCCCTTCGTAGATCTGCATGGAATCGCAGGAAATGACCTCGCCGCCGAGCCGTTTTGCCAGCCCTGCGCCGAGGGAAGTTTTCCCCGATGCTGTGGGACCCACAATGACAAGGACTTTTGGTTTCTCCATGCTTACACCCTCCTGCGGAACTGCCGTTCCAGATTGTATTTGGTCATGGTGAACATCACGGGTCTGCCATGGGGGCAGTGCCGTATGCTCTCATCGCCGCAGACACGTTCCGCAAGCGCCTGCAATTCCTCGATGCTGTTCTTATCATTGGCACGGATGGCGGATTTGCACGCCATTTCATGCAGCATATCGTCCAGCACATGGGACTGCGGATTGATCTTGCCCAGAAAGAGATTATGTGCGATCTCCTGCACCAGTTCATCGAGATTCAGACCCTCGAAGAAGATCGGTGCGGCAGTCGTGCGGACGTAGGGACGCTGTGAAAAGTCCATCGTAAAGCCGAGACGTTCGATCAGTTCCGTGTTCTCCTCCATGGCGGTAAACTCGTCAAACGTCAGCAGCACCACGCACGGTTCAAGCAGCATCTGCTGATATTGTTTGCAGTTGTCATGGCGGAGACGTTCAAAAATCACACGTTCATGGGCGGCGTGCTTGTCGATGATGATGAATGTCTCCCCCGACTGTGCAAGAATATAATTGGCAAACAATTCCCCGATGACTTTCACATCGGGAAATTCCTCAGTGTTCAGTGGCTGAACGCCCGGCGTGGCATTCGGATGCCAGTCGGGGACGGCGGGCGGTACTGCCTGCACGGGCGGAGGGGTACAGATTCTTTTCTCCTCATCCGGAAATTCCTCGGTGTCGTCCTCGGCGCTGATGTCGATCAGGCTGCCTTCACTCAGGGCGACCCTCGGCGGGGACGACTGCACAAACGAGGCGGGGCGGTGCTGTACGGGAACAACGGGTTTTGCATCTTCCGGCAGTCCGAACGGCATGGAAGCCGCATCAAGGGGCTTGCGTTCCGCCTGCGGTGCAGGAGACTGCGGCGCTTCCGTCTGCGGTGCAGAGACGATCTCTGCGGGCGGTTCGGGCGGCGGCGTTTCGATCAGAGGTTTCTGTTCGTAAACAGGCTCCGGTGCGCCGGCATACCAGTCCGTTTTCGGCATCTGAAATTCGTAGATCAGTCCTGCGCCGAGCATGGCATTTTTCAGCGCAAAATAAATGGCATTCGTCACCTTGCTCTCGTCCGTGAAGCGCACCTCCGCCTTGGCGGGGTGAATGTTCACATCGAGCGTATCCGGCGGCATTTCGAGCAGAAGCACACAGGCGGGGAACTTCCCTGTCATGACCAGATTCTCGTAGGCGCTTTCAAGTGCCGAGGAGCAGACTCTGGAGCGCACATAGCGGGAATTGACAAAGAAATTCTGAAAGCTGCGGTTATTCCGTGAGTAAAGCGGTTTGACGGCGTAGCCGTGGACACGGATGCCGTCCTGCGTATGGTCAACGGCGATCAGGTCATGGGCAAAGTCACGCCCGTAGACGGCATGAATGGCAGAGATCAGTTCGCCGGAACCGTCGGAGTGAAAATCGGGCTTGTTGTCCCGAATGAAACGGAATGCGACCTCCGGATGAGAAATGGCGATTTTCTGCACGATCTGGGCAACGGCATTTCCCTCCGCCGAATCTTTTTTCAGGAACTTGCGCCGTGCGGGGACATTGAAGAACAGGTCTTTTATCATCAGTGTCGTGCCGTCGGGACAGCCGCAGTCCTCCGGCGGACTGCTCTCCGTTCCTGCGATCTCGTAGCGTGTGCCAAGCTCGTCCTCACGGCGTTTGGTCAGCACCGTCACACGGGCAACGGCTGCCACGGAAGCCAGTGCCTCACCGCGGAAGCCGAGGGTCAGGATCGAATCCAGATCGTCTTTTTCGGAGATCTTGCTGGTGGCATGGCGGAGAAATGCTGTCGGCACGTCCTCTCTTGCCATACCGCAGCCGTCGTCGGCGATGCGCATAAAACTCGTCCCGCCCGATTTGATCTCGACTGTGATATGCTTTGCACCCGCATCAATGGCGTTTTCGATCAGTTCCTTGATGACAGATGCAGGACGTTCGATGACCTCGCCCGCTGCGATCAGCTCGGAGACGGACGGGTCAAGTACAGAGATCACAGACATACAGACAGCCTCCTTTCTGTGAAATAGACTTCCTCGGAATCTGGAGAAGTGACGGAATGCGCAGGATATTTTGTCCTGTGCAAAGTGACTCGACCGCCGCAATACTTGGTGTATTGCAAGGAAGAGGCGCAAAGCACAGGGCAAAAGAGACAAGCAGAACGG
>JAILPP010000050.1 GCA_024699425.1 Oscillospiraceae bacterium
TACAGCCTGAAAAGTGATGCACTGCGTTCATTCTTCAGCGGTCATGCACTCGACGCGGTTCTGAATCTTGTGATATTTCCGGCATTTTCAATGGTATGCACAAGATTGCAGCAAAAGAAACGCGAACTGCAAATTGCTGCGCTCGTGTTGATCCCGCCGATCGTTTTCTCCAGAATGGTGCTCGGTGCGCATTATCTGAGTGATGTTTCTGCCGGAATGCTGTGCGGGCTTGGATTTGTCCTGCTGTATGAATTTCTTGTTTGCAGGATGGAGCATTGAAAACGGGAGCAATAAAGGAGGCACTATGCACACAATTCTCATCACCAACGATGACGGCATCATGGCGGACGTGCTGTACCGCCTTGCCAAAGAAGCACAGAATTTCGGGAAGGTTTACATTGTCGCTCCGGATGGGCAGCGAAGCACGGCGTCCCACAGCATCACGCTGCACGGGACGATTGACGTCTTCCTCTACGAGTATCCTCTGGGCGGCGTCAAAGTCTGGACATGCAGCGGCACACCGGCAGACTGTGTGCGTGTCGGGAGTCTGTACCTGATGCCGCAGAAGCCGGATATTGTTTTGTCCGGCATCAATAAGGGCTACAACACCGCGACTGACATCCAGTATTCCGGAACGGTCGGTGCGGCGCTGAAAGCGGCTTTTCAGGGGTGCAAGGGCATTGCTATCTCCGAGCAAGACAGCGACTGTCACGAAGTCACAGACTACTATCTGCATGACCTTCTTGCAGAACTGCTCGAAACCGAACTGCTGCCTGACCAGATTCTGAATGTCAACATTCCCGGCTGCAAGCTGTCGGAATGCAAGGGAATTCTGCGGAACAGAACCGTTTCCCGCAGTATGTTTTTCACTGACCGCTACCGGAAAATCACCGACCTGCCGAAAGACGGCATCCGTTTGGAAGTGGACGGACTGTACGGCGAAGAAGCCGAGGAGGGCACGGATATGTGGGCTGTCATCGACCGGTATATTTCCATTGGTTTTGTGAACCGGATTCATTAACGAAAAGGAAGAAATACCATGAAAAAATATATAGCACCCCTTATCATGTTTCTCATATTTGAAACGGTTGCCTTGACGCTTTGGCTGACAAAGGATAATCTGTTCTATCTGTTTAATTTCAGCTATATCGGCATTTCTATAGCCACGGGTCTTTTTCTCTTTATCCGGAAATACAAATATGCCCGCCGTGTTGTGCAGCTGCTTGTCGGGCTGTATATGCTTGTCTATCTTGGGGTCATTTGTCAGGAGAATATGCAGATCGAAGGCTTCTGGTACTATTTGTTCACCGGCGTTTTTGAAGCCACGACCATCCATTATGCGGTAGCAAAGATCTTCGGACCGCTGGTCTTTGGCAGAGGCTGGTGCGGCTATGCCTGCTGGACGGCGATGGTACTCGACTTTCTTCCCTACAAAGTACCGCAAGCGCCCAGAAAAAAGCTCGGATGGATACGATATATCACCTTTGCCGCATCATTGGTCTTTGTAGCTGAACTGTTTCTGGCGCATGTCGGTAATCTCGAACGGATCATGTTCTGGGCGTTTATCATCGGAAATGTTCTGTATTATGCTGTCGGTATCGTTCTTGCGTATGTATTTAAGGACAACCGTGCATTCTGCAAATACATCTGCCCGATCACAGTGTTTCTGAAACCGATGAGCTATTTTTCACTCCTCCGTATCAAATGTGACAAGGATAAGTGCGTCTCTTGCGGCAAATGTAAGCGTATCTGTCCCATGCAAGTGGATATGACAGACAATTCCAGAAAACGGGAGAACGGTACGGAATGCATTCTTTGTATGGAATGCGTCAGAAATTGTCCGAAGAATGCACTATAATAACACAGTTTTTGTAAACCACATTCAAGTAAGAAAAGAGATGAGAATTTTTGCTAACCACAAATGACATATTGACATTTTTGCAGAATGCCGGTATCCGGCAGGATGATAAAGTAACCGTCCATTGTTCTCTGCGTTCCATCGGAAAAATTGAAAACGGTGCGGATGGTCTGATTGATGCATTTCGCAATTATCTTTCGGACGGGCTGTTCATCGTTCCGACCCACACATGGGACACTGTCGTCAGGGAGCATCCGTTTTATGATGTCCGGACGACACCGCCGTGCATCGGCACACTTGCAAAGGTAGCGGCATTCCGACCGGATGCCGTGCGTTCCCTGCATCCGACACATTCTGTTGCCGTATTCGGTAAGAATGCCGCGGAGTACGTTCAAGGCGAGGAAAACTCTGCTTCTCCGGCACCTGTCGGTGGTTGTCTCAGCAGACTGTATGAGGAGAACGGAAAAGTCCTTCTCATCGGCGTGGGGCATGACAAAAACACCTATCTTCACGCTGTGGATGAGCGTCTGCGCATTCCGGACAGACTCAACCCGGATCCTTTTGTTATCACGATCAAAGACTATCACGGTAATACGCTGACCTCTCCGCCATTCCATACCCACTATACCGCCGCTGCTCACACATGCGTTTCAGAATACTACCCCAATTATAAAGAGGCGTTTGAATACACAGGTGCAGTAACCTATGCAATGCTCGGAAATGCGCTGGTTTACTGCTGCGATGCACGGAAAATGACGGATACACTTCGGATGATCTGGGCAAAAGCGGACAGAGATCTCTGCATTTCTCTTGAACCTGTACCGGCTGCATATTATCATTCGTAAGAAAGGAAACATTCTATGCGCATCATGTTTATATGTCATGGTAAAAGTTTGGGCAGTTTTGCGTAAATCTGCGTAGCTTCGGCACTATTCCGCACAATGTAGTAGGATAAAGCGAAAATTACTACCGTTTTACTACTAACCATTTTTTACGCGAATTTTATGTAAAAAAGGGCTTTTCTGAGTCGATTTTCAGCTCAGAGAAGCCCTTCTGTTTGTGGCAGTGTGTGGACGCATTTCCAAAGACATGGTGCGCCGACACGTTTGATTTGATAACCAGCAATACGTGACCGAGCCGGAGTAGGGGATGAATTAGTGATACGGGGCGTTTTTTAGTAGATGAAATTATCCTGGAAGATAGGTAACAGTTATGATCTCAAAATGATTCTTTCTGCA
>JAILPP010000072.1 GCA_024699425.1 Oscillospiraceae bacterium
CATCACGAAACTGTTCAATGGTAAGCAGCTTTCTTGTCATTATTATCATTTCATCATGTATCGTAACATCCGCCATTTTCATCGTCATTGCAACAAGCCCTTCCAATGTATCCGGAACAGGAGGCAGGTTCTCTGCCGAGCTGAAGCGCTCTGCATAATACACGATCATCCTGTCAAGAAGCGCATTCCAGATATCCTCCTTGCTGTCAAAATGTTTGTACATCGAGGATTTTACAAGCCCCAGCGAAGCTGTCAGTTCACGGATATTCGTACCGTCATAGCCTTTTTGTGAAAACTGTCTTAGTGCTTCATCAAGTATTCTTTCCTTTGTGTCTTTTGCCATAATTACCTCCAGCAGCAAATAGTGACCTGTCGTTCACCTGCTATAATTATTATAGCGAACGATAGGTCACTTGTCAATAGCTGTTTATATATTTGTGTATAATCAACAACAAACCCCGCACAATCATCGTAATATTTGTAAGAAACATTTTTTTACCGCTTTTCCTGCAACTGACGAACAACTCACGAACAACCCTAAGAGCCAAAAAAAAATATATACTATTCTCAGGTTCAGGAGATATCCCAAATATCTCAGAGCCGACTACAACATTTATATATGGAGGGTATCAAATTTCACCGACAAGAACGGTAACGCTCATCATGGACACCCTCCGTCACTACTGTTACAGCAAACCGCTTCTGCCCGATACAAGGTACATACACTTGCTGAACGGAAAGCTCGACCTGAACGGCAACTTTTATCCGCACAAGGAATTCTGTATCAACCGCCTGAATGTGTGGTACAAGCCTGAAATATGGAACAGCGGTGCATATTATCCCGAAAAGTTATTGACTTTTCTTTTGGAACTTCTAACGCCTGAAGATGTGAATACCTTGCAGGAATATCTCGGTTATCTGCTGATACCGTCCACCAAAGGGCAGAAGATGATGTTTATCATCGGTCAGGGCGGCGAGGGAAAATCCCGAATCGCTATTGTTCTCCGTGAGATTTTCGGTGATAACATGATCACGGGCAATTTTCAGCGTATCGAAAATGATCGCTTCTTTCGATACAAAGAATACGACAAAAAGAAAAAGGCTGCGTAACTGCAATGTTACGCAACCCTATCTTCAAATCACATAAACTGCTTTATGTGCGCCGCACTAATCGGAAGGATGCTTTCTTTTATTTGCAAAACCACGCTTTCATGGTATCCAGTATTCTGACAAGCTCCTGCTCACCGATCACATAGGGAACCATAGCGTACATATAACGGAGAAATGTCCTGCTGAACACGCCCCGTTCATAGGCGAATTTCCGGAAGCCGTCCAGTACCGTTCCGTCATAGACTTCAATGCAGACACATCCGCCCATGATTCTGACTTCCTTCACACGGGGATCCGAGAAGCCCGCCATTTCCCGCCGTGTGATCTCCTCAATCCTTCGTATTTTCGAGAGATAATCCTCCCGTTCAAACAGTTCAATGGATTTGAGTGCCGCTGTGCAGGCAAGTGCATTGCCCATGAAGGTCGGACCGTGCATGAAAGCGTGTGCAGGTTCATCGCTCCAGAAGCCTTCCCACACTTTCCGATTGGCAACGGTCACGGCATGACCGATATACCCGCCCGTCAGCGCCTTTCCCAGCACGAGTATGTCAGGCAGAACGAGGTCAGCCACAAAGCGGTTGCCCGTGCGCCCGAATCCGGTTGCCACTTCATCAAAGACCAGAAGCACATCATACTGATTGCAAAGCTGTCTTGCTTTTTCCAGGAAACGGATATCATACATCCGCATTCCCCCTGCCCCTTGCAGCAGCGGTTCGACAATGAAGCACGTCAGGCGGTCGCCGTACTCTGCAAACGCCGTTTCGAGTGCTGCCGTTTCCGTGGGGATATGTACGACACCGTGTTTCTTTTCGCTGTGTTTTCCGAATGCGAAATGGTAGTCCTCATCGTCACCGACTTCCATTGCTTTGAACGTGTCGCCGTGATAGGCGTGTTCGAGTGCAAGTATCGTGTCACGGGAAGAGCCGCGGTTCGTATTGAATTGCAGCGCCATTTTCAGTGCAACTTCCACCGCCACGCTCCCCGAATCCGAGAAGAAACAGTAATCCAGATCCCCCGGCAGCCATTCTGCGAGCTTGTCGGAGAGCTGCTGCACAGGTGCATGGGTCAGACCGCCGAGCATCACATGGGCGAATTTTTCAAGCTGTCCTGCGATTGCGGCATTGATCTCAGGGTGGTTATACCCGTGAATGACGCTCCACCACGAAGAAACCGAGTCGATCAGATCATGCCCGTCTGTCGTGTAAAGGTGTACGCCCTGCGCCCGTTCGATCGGGATAGGGGCATCGAGTGTTTTCATTTGTGCATACGGATACCAGATCATGTGCATTCCCCTCCCGAACAAAGTGCTTTCAGCGATTCCGTGGAAATGCCGAGTGATGCAGCATCATCGCCCACGCAGGCGACAACGGGCAGACCTGTAAGCATTTCGCACATACGCTTGTTGTCCTCTTCCATGACATCGCCCTTGTGGAAGTGGTTGAAGATCAGTCCCCGCACTTCCAGACCATGCGATTTCATGTAATCACAGGTCAGCACCACGCTGTTGATCGTGCCGAGTCCCGCATCTGCAACGATCAGACAGGGCAGATCAAGCGCCTTGATGATATCTTTCAGAAAGAGCTGTGTTTCATCAAAGCGAATGGGGCAGACAATGCCGCCGCTTCCCTCACAGACCACATACTCATACTCACTGCAGAGCGCCGCATACTGCGCTGTGACGTTTGCAAGTTCCACGGGATTTTCCTCAATTCTTGCGGCAAGATGCGGAGAGACAGCTCTTTCGTAAACATAGGGACACATGGACGAAAGCGGCTGTCCGATGCCTGACACCGTTTTGACAAACAGCGCATCACCGGGGATCATGTTTCCGTCTGCGCCGTATTCGTTCCCACTCATCGCCGCTTTGAAATAGGCAGTACCGCCTGTTTCCGCAAGCTGTCTGACCAGAAGTGCCGTGACGAATGTTTTCCCCACGTCCGTACCTGTTCCCGTGATAAAGATGCCCTTATGCATGAACTTCCCTCCCGACAGAATAGCCGATATGCTCCAGCATGGCAATATCCTCACGGATACGATTGCCCGATGTGGTGAGCATATCGCCCGTAATTGCCGAATTTGCACCCGACAGGAATGCCCGTTCCCCGCAGTTCTGCATCAGATTGCGCCCTGCGGCAAGGCGGATATCCGCCTCCGGAATCAGGAAGCGGAACATTGCCACCGTCCGCAGAATATCGGGTTCGGTGATACGTTCGATGTCCTCAAGGGGTGTACCCGCAATGGGAATGAGCGCATTGACCGGCACGGAACGGACACCCAGTTCCGAGAGCGTGAGTGCCATGTCAAGGCGGTCGTCCCAGTTCTCGCCCATGCCGATGATGCCGCCGGAACAGACTTCCAGTCCTGCAGCCTTTGCCCTGCGGATACATTCGAGCTTGTCCTCAAATGTATGTGTCGTGCAGATGTTCGGGAAATTGCGGCGGGACGTTTCGATATTGGCATGATATCTTGTCACACCCGCCTCCCTGAGCTGTACAAACTGCTCCGCTTCGAGCAAACCGAACGAAGCGCACAGATCCACATGACATTCACGGGACAGTCTGCGGTACGTTTCCAGCGCCTTTTGGAACTCTTCTCCGGAGAGCCGCCGTCCTGCGGTGACGATTGCAAAGCGATGCACGCCCCGTCCCTCGTTGTAGCTGCACTCCTCTGCGATCTTCTGCGGATCGAGGAAAGGATATTCCTCGATTCCCGTGCAATGGTGTGCAGACTGCGCACAGAATTTGCAGTTTTCGGGACAGCGTCCGCTTCTGCCGTTGATGATGCTGCACAGATTGGCATGGTCGCCGCTGAAATGGCGGCGCAGTCTGTCGGCGCAGGCGGTCAGTTCCCCAAGGTCGGCTTGCAGCAGAAAGGAGAGGTCGTCCTCTCTGCCGAGGCGTTTCCCTGCGATGATCTGTTCTGTGATCGGATTTAATTTCATGATACCACTCCCCCCGCACGGATGACCGGCATAAAGCGTTTGGTGAGAACTGCCGAAAGCACACAGAGCAGAATATCTCCCGGAACAGGCAGCAGGAAGCAATACAGCAGCAGATTACCCCAGCTCATCGGCTCATGCAAATAAGCAACAGTAATGATACGATAATACAGAATGCCCATCAGATACACCACGCCCAGCCCTGCAAAACTGCCCGCAAGCAAACGTTTTGTGGTGATCTCGCCGCTGTGGACGATCAGACCTGTCAGGTACGAACCCGCAATAAATCCGATCAGATAGCCGAATGTCGGCTGCAAGACGTAGGTAATGCCGCCGCCGCCTGCAAAGATGGGCAGACCGAGCAGACCGAGCAGGACATACAGCGCCGATGCGGCAGCGCCCCGATTTTTACCGAGAATGATACCCGCCAGCGTGGTAAAGCAGACCTGCATGGTAAACGGACACACAGGAATGGGAATGCGAATAAATGCACCGACAGCGATCAGCGCCGTAAACATCGCCGTCAGTACCATGCTTTTCGTTTTCGTGACAGAATTCATAACATCGCCTCCTACTGCTTCTATTATAGCACAAAGAAAAAGAATTGTCAACCCGATTTTGAGATCAGGTTGACAATCAACAAAAACAAGCCCCTTGCGGGGGATGACCGCCCGTGAGGGGCGGTATCCGCAGAAAATCTGCTTATTTTCCTTCCAGTTTCCGCAGTTCCCGTTCTTCTCTGGAAACACGGGCTTTGGCTTCACGGAGAACTTCCGTTTCGCTGCGGTCGATGATATAGGGCACTTCGTCCTCTTTTTCGGGACGGATGCGGAGTTTGCCGGTGATGAGGTTGGCATCTTCGACACGGCCTTTTCCCTGCGGGGTTCTGACCACAGAACCGATGCGGGGCGTGATCTTTTGCAGTTCCTCATAGGTAGACTGTTCGTGTTTGAGGCAGCACATCAGCCGTCCGCAAGTACCTGAAATCTTGGTCGGGTTGAGGGACAAGCCCTGTTCTTTTGCCATTTTGATCGAAACAGGCTGAAAGTCCGAAAGATAGCCGCGGCAGCAGAATTCCCTGCCGCAGACACCCAGTCCGCCGAACATTTTCGCCTCGTCCCTGACACCGATCTGCCGCAGTTCGATGCGCATACGGAATACCGATGCCAAATCCTTGACCAGCTCACGGAAATCCACACGGGAATCCGCCGTGAAATAAAACAGCAGCTTGGAATTATCAAACGCACAGTTCACATCCACGAGCTTCATTTTCAGACCACGCTGTTCAATTTTCTGTTCGCAGAAATGAAACGCCCGCTTTTCCTTCTGCTTGTTCTGTTCCACCTGCCGATGATCCTCTTTGGTCATGATGCGCAGGACACTTTTCAGGGGGGAAACGATCGTTTCGCTGTTGACTTTGCGGTTCGGAATGGAAACAATACCGCATTCCGGACCTCTTGCCGTTTCAACAACGACTTCCGTTCCCATCGGGAGGGTCAGTTCATTGGGAGAAAAATAATATACTTTTCCGGAATTCTGAAAGCGAACTCCAACAATTTCAGTCATGTGACATCCTTTCTGCCGGATTCCGGCGGTCACAGCAGCGCCCCGCCGAGCGCTGCCAGTACGAGCCTGACGCTGACACTTGCCTGCAAAGCGGCATAGGCATCCTGTACAGCCCGATGCATCTGTTCTGTGCGGGCGGCGGTGAGCGTGGGAGAAAGCGTTCCGGCGCTTGCCGCATCTGCACCCGTGAGATTGTCCTTTACATAGCGCATGACCAGCGCATCACGGAGCTGCAAATCGAGCATTCTGACCAGTTCCGCTGCTTTCTGGCGGTCGGATTCATAGCGTGAGAGAATATGCAGGATATGGTACTGCTGCCGTTTGGCGATCGCTTCGGTGAGGGCAGCGACCTGACGGGTCATTTCCTGCATATCCTCATCTTCCAGATATTGCAGCGCCCTGCCGATATTCCCGCCGCAAACCTGTGATGCCCTTGCCGCATCCGCCGCCGTGCATTTGTGCTGTTCTTCGAGTGCTTTGCGGCACTCTTCTGTCGTGCAGGGACGGACGGCAATGGGCATCATACGGGAGAGCATCGTCACCAGAAACGCATTCCGATGCTCCGCCGTGAACACGAGCAGCACATGAGGGGGCGGTTCTTCGGTAAGTTTCAGGAGCGTATTCTGCGCACGGATGTCCATATTGTCGCAGTCTGCGAAAATATAGATCTTGCGGTCGCCGTCATTCGGCGCAACGATGGCATCTTTACAGACTGCCCGAACCGTATCGACAGAAAATCCCCGTTTCTTGCCGCTGTGTTCGACCCAGATCACATCGGGGTGCGGGTGGACATCCCGCATATCATCCATGAGGAGCTTGCGGCACGAGAGGCACTCTCCGCAGGGGGCATGATCTCCCGTACAGAGGGCAGTCATGGCGAAATAGCGTGCAAGTGTCCTGCGTCCCATGCCCCGCTGTCCGAAAAACAACACGGCATGAGGCAGATGCTCACGGCTCCGCATCGTGCGTATCAGATGTAATACGGGCGTATTACCATAGATTTCAGGTATCATACTTTTTCAAAGCGCTCCACATCGGTGACAAAGATCGTTGCACCGCCGACCTCGACTTCAACGGGAAAATCCATTCCCATGCCGACCCCCGTGGGGACATTCTGTTTGCGGCGGCGGCTTTTCTCACCGATGACCTGAATGACCTCATCCACACGATGATCTTCCACGCAGGTCAGGAACGTGGTATTCCCCGCACTCAGGAATGAGCCTGTTGAGGCAAGTTTGGTGGCGAAAAATCCGGCTTTCATCAGCGCCTTGGAGACAGCCTGACTGTCATCTCCGTTGACAACTGCAAATACAAGTTTCATACGATTGCTCCTTCCTGACGGCGGGCTGGTATTGACAGTCTGCGTTCATTTATTGTTACAGTACTATTATAGCACAGATTCAGTCAAATTGCAAGTGTTCGGGACTGACGATCGCATCATACAGCAGAAAGTCCTTTTCAGTGATGCGGCGGTCATCATGATAATGCCCAAAAAACCACTTCTGATACGAAACACGTTTCCGCACGTTTTCCAGATAATCCGTGAGGCGGTCGCTTGCGTACATATCGGAGATCTGCGCCTGCAAGGAAGTCGGGGCGCAGTGGGTGAAGATGTAATCCACGCTGTTTCCGTACTTTTCGAGGTTTTCCAGCCCGTGCTGCATTTCCTCCTCGGACGGGAGTTCCTCCTCCCACCATGTCACGCCTTTGACACGGTACAGGATCTTTCCCTGCATACGGAAGTAGTGGCACTGCAATTTCCAGTCGGGGTCGGCGCTGTCGATGATGCCGTCCGAAATGTCATGCGATGCCGCCCCGCCGAATGTAAAGATCCGCTTCCCACCGATCTCGTAGACTTCCCCGCGCATGAGGTGCATCACAGAATCCGCAAGTTTATGAACCCGTCCGCCGTGCCATTCGGTCACGGGCATTTCGTTCAGTCTTGCGTGATTCTCGTGATTGCCGTCGATAAAAAGCGTTGTGAAATTCTTGCGCCCGAGCCATTGGATCCAGAAATTCTCGGATTTCAGACGATCATATTCGGTACTGCCCGCCCAGATGCCGCCGAAATCGCCGCAGATGATTACAAAGTCGTTCCTGGTCAGTTTCAGCCCCTGCGGGAAACGTCTGGAAGTAAATTTCCGAAATTCTCCGTGGCAGTCGCCGGTTACAAAAATCATGTTATCAACTCCGTAAGGATACAGCTTTGCCCCCCGCTGCCGGACGGCATCGGAGGGCAAGCGAAACGTTACAAGCCTTGTGTCTCAGTCAACGAGCTTGATGATCGCCATCTCGGC
>JAILPP010000091.1 GCA_024699425.1 Oscillospiraceae bacterium
GACTTTCCACAAGGTGGGGAGATGTCCGTAAGGACAGAGGGGACGGGGGCGTTCGCCGAGCAGCCCCCCAAAAAGCAGCCCCAAAAAGCAGCACTCACATATTTCCGGTCAGGTACATGAGGACAGAAACGGCGGCGGTCGGAGCTGTTTCGCAGCGCAGGATGCGCTTGCCGAGCCAGACACAGTGCAGACCGGCAGCAACAGCCTGCCGTGCCTCGTCCTCGGAGATACCGCCCTCGCTGCCGATGAACAAGCCGACGGACTGTTTGCCGACCAGCGGCACATCACCGAAGCGCACGCCGCCCTCTTCCTCGTAGAGCATCACAGCGATGTCCTGCGCCTGCATGGAAGCAAGCGCCTCTTTCCACGAATGGAGCGCCGCCACCTGCGGAATGATCCCTCTGCCGGACTGTTTTGCCGCAGAGAGGGCAATTTTCTGAAGCCGATCCCGTTTTTTCTCAAAATCCGCCTTTGTCGGGCGAGCAACGCACCTTGCGGTCAGCACGGGGACGATTTCGGTCACGCCAAGTTCAACTGCTTTCTGCACGATCTCAGCGAGTTTATCCTGTTTCGGAACAGCCTGATAGAGTGTGACCCGCACGGACGGTTCTGCCGCACAGGGGGCAGAGCGCAGCGGATGCAGAAAGACTTCACTGTCCGTAATGCGGACAATTTCGCAGTCATAGTCCACGCCCTGCGCACAGACTGTAAGTGCTTCACCGGGGCGCATACGGAGTGATCTGCCGATATGTCTTGCATCTTCGCCGGTGATGACAATTTCTTCGGGATTGCCCTGTTCCACAAAAAATCTCGGCATAGCGCACCTCACATCAAAGCAAACAGACCGTTTTCGGTCTGAAATAAGAAAACGTGCTGCTCAGTCACGACCGAAGAATCGGCATCTTTGTTGTAAAGAATCGTCCATTCCACGGTGAGATCATAACATTTCTGCACAGTGTCCATAAAATTCCCATCGTCGTCATACGCATTGCCGAGCATCGAAACGACCTCTTTGAGTTCGCCCGCATCGGGGTTTGTGTCGAGTGCGTCGATCATGACCATAGAGAAGTGAAAATCGTCAGCGGAACCGGTTTTAATGAACGAATGCAGTTTTTCCATGAGCGCCTCAGAAGAATCGAGCTGATAGACCTGTTCCCGCTGATACTTCTCATAGAAGGAGAACGTCGTATATGCGTACAGTTCGGGATCCTGATTCTGAATTGCGGCGAAGAGGTCAGCGACTTTTGCGACTTCCTCCTCCGTGAAAAAGCGGCGGTCATAGGACATAGGGACAGCAAAAGCGGATTTATTTTCACGCATGGTAGCGCCGTAGGGCATATCCTCTTCTGCAATGGTGAGGTGATCGGGGTCATTCCGATGACAGCCGGACAGCACGGGCAAAGCACAGAGCAAAGCGAGCGCAAGCGCCGCTGATTTTCGTAAAAGCATCATGACAAACAGCTCCTTCAACGTAATGATTAATAATATTGTAATATGAATTGCATAAAAAGTCAAGCCCTGCGGGAGAATACAGCAAATTTCCCGAAACCCTTGACAAACGGTTCTCAAATCAAGTATAATAGAGAATGAGAACTTTTGTCTGATGAGTACAGACTGTCAAAATACACAAAAGCGATGCGGGTGCAGGGCAGTCACCGCCCTACTCTGTATAAGCGACCAGCCGCGCTCGTTCCTCGCTGGCTGTCTGCTTATGCCGAGGGGGGGCGAGTAGCCCCCCAATAATAGTACAATTGCAGAAAGGGCAAAACTATGGGAATTTTTCGTTTTACGCGGCAAAATCACATTTTGCTTTCGGAGGACTGGAAGCTGTTTGCCGAGCTGTTTCATAATATTGGCGCATTCACCTATAAAGATTCTGTGCAGACTGTATTTTTTGATGAAAATGCACAGCGTATTCTGAACGTTCCGAAGGCGCTGCCCCGTGAGGATTACCATGCACTTCTGAACAAGCTGATGGAAGAACCCGCCGTGGGGGAGCAGAACCTGTATCTTACGAGGACAGGTTCTGAAAAGCGTCTGCTGAAGCTGCATCTGACCCGCCGTTCGGAAGAAGAGATCGGTTTTGTGGAAGAGATCACGCGCCGCACGCAGCAGCAGAACGCCGAGCAGGAAGATTACGACGAAGTGACGGGAATGCCACATCTTTCGGCATTTTCCCGTTCTGTGCAGCGGCTGATGCAGGAGCAGAAACCGCTGTGGCTTGCGGCATTGCGCATTGCGGGGCTGGATAAAGTTGCCGACTTTTCGGTATCGGGGTCGAGCAACAACTGCATGGCATCGATAGCGGAAGTACTGGGGCGTTTTGCGAGTGAGCAGATTCATTTCGGTGTACGGGGTTTTCAGGAATTTTGTGTCTGCTTCACGGACATGGACGAACAGAGTGTCCGTCTCCAGTTGCGGCAGATGCGGCAGGCGATTTCGGAATGTACGATTTCAGACAATTTCGGGCAGTCGATCCAGACCGAACGGGTACACAGTCTGGATCTGCACGCAGGGCTTGCGCTGTATCCGGATGAGAGCGACACGCTGCGGGGGCTGCTTTCCTATGCGGAATTTGCATTATTCGAGACGCAGCACAATTCGCAGAACACCGTCACCCGATTTTCCATGGAAGATTTTGAGCGCAAGAAAGACGAATACCGTGACGAACAGCGGTTCAATTCGATCATCAACGAAAACAAGCTGACCTATCATTTCCAGCCGATCGTAGATGCCCACAACGGCACGATCGTGGGATATGAAGCGCTGATGCGTTCGGAATTTTTCGCACCGGATCACATTTTGCACTTAGCGGAACGTTACAGCAGGCTGTACGACATTGAGAAAGCGACGCTGTTCAACACGCTGCACTTTCTTGCCGACCACCAGAAATCCTTTTCGGGGAAGTCGCTGTTTATCAACTGTATTCCCGCCGCCCCTCTGATGGAAAGCGACTGGAACGAACTGCTGCTGACCTATCAGGAGCTGTTTGACCGAACGGTCATTGAGATCACAGAGCAGTCCGAAGGTTCGCAGGAAATGCTTGCCCTGCTGCGCCAGCGCTGCAAGGACGTAGGGGCACGGCTTGCGATTGACGACTACGGCAGCGGCTATGCGAACACGGCGACGCTGCTTGTCAATATGCCGAATTATGTAAAAATTGACCGTGCCCTGATCGACGGCATCTGCAAGAACACGAAGAAGCAGCAGCTTGTTGCGGGTATCATCGACTATGCGCACGACAACCTGATTACAGTACTTGCCGAGGGAGTCGAAGAAGAAGCCGATCTCAAGACACTGATCCGCATGGGTGTAGACCTGTTTCAGGGATTTTACACAGCAAGACCGACGCCGTATCTTCTGGAAGAAATTTCCAAAGAAGTGCGGGATGTCATCATCAACACGAATCTGGAAGCGGACACCTGTCAGAAGAAGATCTACAATGCGCACAATGACAAGGAGCTGAATCTGGTCGAACTTGCGCTGCAAAAGTACACCGACATACATATCTACCGTCACCAGCTAACGATCATCGGCGACCCTGAAAAGCAAGTGCCGATGCACATAGCGATCATGGACAACCACAGTTGTGAACTGACCGTGCGCAACATCAACATGATCTCGCAGGAGAAGCCGACGATCAGTCTGGGCAGTTATTCGCAGCTCACGCTGATCGCCGAAGGAAAGAACGAGCTGAACTGCATGGGAATCCGTGTACCGGAGGGTGCATTTTTCCATTTAATGGGAGACGGCGAATTAAAGATTGATGCCCACTCGAAATTCGGCTATTGTATCGGCGGCAATCACGACCAGAGCTACGGCAATATCACGATTGAAACGGGCGGAAAGGCGGAGCTGATCTGCAATGCCGACAGGGGCATCGGCATCGGCGGCGGCAGCAATCCGGACGATTCGGAGATCAATCTGACCGCAGGCGATCTGCACATAGCGGTTGCATCCCCGAATGCGCTGGGCATTGGCAGCAACGAAGGCAACTCGCTGATCTACACGGATCCGGAATGTCGTCTGCACATAGAGATCAACGGTATCAGCAGTGTCGGCATGGGGTCGCTGACAGGAGAAACGGACATTCACTGTCGGTCTGCGGTAAATTTCTCAGGCGGCGGCAGCAAGGTGATCGGCATCGGCGTACTGAACAAGGGAACAGGCAGGATCAACATAGAAGATGCCGCACTGGATTTCTTTGTACGGACGAATTTCGGAGCGTGCATCGGTTCGATCGGCGGAGAGATCGACGTAGCGGTGACGTGCTGTAAGATTGCGGTAAATGCGGAAGGCGGAGAGATCACGGGCATCGGAGATGCGAGGGGGTCGGGCGATGTGACACTTGACCACACGGAGCTGAAAGCATACATCATGGCAGCCAAGCCGCACGAAGCCGCCACACGGGGCGGACAGCTCACAATGCGAAGCTCCAGCATCATTGCCGACATCAACGACAGCCACAACGACACCTCTGCGTAAATACAGGGGCATTGTCCACGTTATTTCAATAAGGAGAAGGAATTATGAAACTTGGTATGGTAGGACTCCCGAACGTCGGGAAAAGCACACTCTTCAACGCACTGACCAACGCCGGCGCACAGTCGGCGAACTATCCGTTCTGCACGATTGAAAAGAATGTCGGAGTTGTATCCGTTCCGGACAGTCGTCTGGACTATCTGGCGAAGATGTACAATCCGGACAGTTTCAAGCCTGCAACGCTGGAATTTGTAGATATTGCGGGACTTGTGAAAGGCGCATCGAAGGGCGAGGGACTTGGAAACAAGTTTCTTGCGGACATTCGTGAAGTAGATGCCATTGTTCATGTGGTACGTTGTTTTGAGGACATTGACATCATTCATGTAGACGGCAGCATCAATCCTGCCCGTGACATTGAGACGATCAATTTAGAGCTGATCTTTGCCGATCTGGAAATGGTACAGCGCCGTATTGACAGGGCGAAGAAGCTGATGAAAGGCGACAAGAAAGCCGCCGTGCAGGTCGATTTCTTTGAACGGCTTGCGGCGCATCTGGAAGAGGGCAAGTCCGCACGCAGCTTTGACATGACCGAAGATGAGCGTGAGTTCATGCATGACACGCCGCTGCTGTCGGCAAAGCCCGTGATCTATGCTGCGAATCTTTGCGAAGCGGATTTCACAGGCGACCTGTCGAAGCAGGCGCATTATCAGGCAGTGAAAGCGATTGCCGAGGAAGAGCGTGCCGCCGTTCTGCCGGTCTGCGCCCAGACGGAAGCAGAGATTTCGGACATGAGCGATGAAGACAAGGCGATGTTCTTATCTGATCTGGGGCTGGAAGAATCGGGACTGAACCGGATTATCCGGACGGGTTACAGTCTGCTGGGGCTGATCTCGTTCCTGACGGCAGGCAAGCAGGAAGTCCGTGCATGGACGATCACGAAGGGGACGAAAGCGCCGCAGGCAGCAGGCAAGATTCACACAGATTTTGAGAAAGGCTTTATCCGAGCCGAGATCGTAGCATTTGATGATCTGGAGCGCTGCGGCAGCATGGCAGCGGCACGGGAGCAGGGACTTCTGCGTCTTGAGGGCAAGGAATACGTCATGCAGGACGGAGACATTGTAGAATTCCGTTTCAATGTGTGATGCACAGGGAGCATAGATGAAACAGGTAGAAATTTTCACAGACGGTGCGTGTTCGGGAAATCCGGGACCGGGCGGCTGGGGGACGGTGCTTCGGTTCGGAGCGCATGAAAAGGAGCTGTCAGGCGGGGAAGCGGACACGACGAACAACCGTATGGAGCTGACCGCCGTCATCGAGGGACTGCGTGCGCTGAAAGAGCCATGTGCGGTCACGCTCACGACGGACAGCAAGTACGTCTGTGACAGCATCACCAAGCGCTGGGTATACGGCTGGAGGTCGAGAGGCTGGAAGAAAGCCGACGGCAAGCCGGCGCTGAATGCCGATTTATGGGAGAAGCTGCTGCCGCTGCTGGAGCGCCACGAAGTCAGATTTGTGTGGGTAAAGGGGCACGCAGGGCATCCTGAAAACGAGCGCTGTGATGCGCTTGCGGTGATGCAGTCGCAGAAGTACAAATAGACTTCCTCGGAAACTTCCGAGGAAGTCTAAATAAAAAGCAG
>JAILPP010000117.1 GCA_024699425.1 Oscillospiraceae bacterium
TAAAACTTTCGGATGATACTTGACAAAGCGGGGAAACTATGGTATAGTAAGAATAGAAATTAGATTTGATGCAACCTAATTTTGAACAACATTTTGAAAGGGGAGGGCAAGAATGGAACGATTTGATATTGCGATCATCGGCACAGGTCCTGCGGGAATTTCGGCGGCGCTGACGGCTCATGCACGGAACAAACGCTTTGTTCTGCTCGGCAGCACTGAACTGAGTCCGAAAATTTCCAAGGCGCACAGGATCGACAATTATCCGGGGCTTCCGATGATTACGGGCAGGGAATTTGCCGAACAACTCAAAGCCCAGCTTGCGGCGATGGAGATTCCCGTCACCGGAAAGCAGGTCAGTGCAGTCTATGCAACGGGCGATTTTTTCACGCTGCAAGCTGGCGAAGAAATGCTCGAAGCCGATACGGTCATTGTCGCAACCGGTGTGATGCAGGGAAAACTGCTGCCCGGTGAGGAAGCATTTCTCGGACGTGGTGTCAGCTATTGCGCAACCTGCGATGCAAGACTGTATCGGGGAAAAACCGTCGCTGTGATCGGCAGCAGCGCAGATGCCGCAAAAGAAGCGGAATTTCTGGCAGAGATCGTGGAGAACGTACTCTATTTCCCGATCAGCGGGGAACTTCCGTCAGAATCGGAGAAACTGCGCATTTTCCATGAAAAACCCGTGGAGATCATCGGAGAAAAGACCGTCAGCACGTTGAAAACCGATCAGGGCGAACATGAGATTTCCTGTGTATTTGTTCTGCGTGATGCCGTCATGCCCGATAAGCTCGTACCCGGTGTGGAGACAGACGGTGCGCATATCTGCGTTGATCTTTCGATGCGGACGAATATTCCGGGGCTGTTTGCCTGCGGGGATATTGCGGGAAAGCCATATCAGTACGTCAAATCCGCAGGTCAGGGCAACGTGGCAGCCCTTTCTGCGGTCAGCTATCTGCAAAATAAAAAATAACGGAGGTCATCAATATGGTAAAGGAAATCAAGGACAACAATTTTGAAGCGGTAAACAATGCCAAGCTCGCAGTCGTGGATTTTAATGCCGACTGGTGCGGACCCTGCAAAATGCTGGCACCGATCATCGAGGAGCTTGCCGATGAGATGGACGATGTGGAGTTCTTTGCCTGCAACGTTGATGATAATATGAAGCTGGCGCAGGAGTTCGGCATCATGAGCATTCCGGCGGTCGGTGTGTTCAAGAACGGAAAGCTCGTGGATATGTCGGTCGGATACAAGCCGAAGGGTTCGCTGGAACTGTTTATCTCCGCCAACTCCTGAGAACATGAAAAATCTTGTTCAGGACTGCAAATCTCATGCAGTCCTGATTTTCGGGCGCATAATTGCACAAAATTTGTATTTTGTGCAATTATGTGTAAAAAGAACGCCTGCACTCCCCCGCAGTCCGAATGAAAAAACAGCACCGGAGTGTGTACCGGTGCTGTTGGTTCTGATCGGGTCAGCTTCCCGAAATGTCCATGCCGCAGGACTGACAGCCGCAGCAGGACGAACTTCCGGAGTCGCTCAATGCGGCGGGCGCAAATTCCTCGGTCGGGAAACGCATCTTATCAAAGACGGCGCACGGCGTTTCAGCGGTGTCGGCGGTGCATTCCTTGGTCGGGATCGTGTAATCGTAAGTCGGCAGCAGGAGCGTCACGGGACGGGTCAGCTCAATGACGGAAAACAGCCCCAGTGTCATGATGACAGTACGGACGGTCGGCGGGAACTGTTCCGTCTGTCCGGGGGCTGTGGGACGGCAGATCGTGCCGATTTTCGTCTCCAGAGCCAGCGGCGGAACAACCTGTACATTGCAGGTCGGAAGGTTTACGACATCACAGCAGGCATCGGTCGTTCCCGTGCGCATACCGTTGGAATAGAACGTCTGCGTATTGGATTCGCTGCCGTACAGAATGCTGCTCTTGCTGGTATAGAGCGTACCTTCGAGAATGCACGGTGTTTCGCAGGCGCAGGTATATGCCAGAAGCTCCACACGGAATGTAAACGTCAGGTCAATGTTGTAAAAACCACGGTTGAACGGCACAGGTTCAATGCGCATACAAACGTCCTGTACCCGCACGCATTTGCACTTGACAAGCTGGATATTGGACGGCAGTTCCCCGCTGTCCAGCACGACAGGAACATTGGAAATGCAGTCACGGTCGGAACAACTGTCAAATACACGGTTGACTTTGACGGGTACAGCATCCCGAAGATTACGGCGGTTTTCAGAAACGGCAGAGCCGTTTGCTTCAGCACTCATACAAAATTCCTCCTGTTACGGTGATTCAAGGGGGTAATCCCTTGGTACAGCATATTCAGGAGGACGGCGGTTTGTGACAGTTCTCAGGAATTGCCGCTGTCGGATTTTTCCTGTTCGAGTTTGGCAAGGACATTGAACGCCTGCCGCAGTGAGCTGACTCCGAAAATCCGCAGTGTTCTGGAACTTTTCGGCAAGGCGGCAAGTGCCTGTTTCGGGACGATGCAGGCTTCAAATCCCATGCGTCTTGCCTCCTGTACCCGTTGTACGATGTGTGAAACGTTGCGGATCTCCCCTGCCAGACCCACTTCCCCGATGGCAAGGAGCGTGTCGGGAAGTGCCTTTTCGGTCAGGGAGGAATACAGTGCCAGTGCCACGGGCAAGTCCCCTGCCGGTTCATCGAGCTTAAAGCCGCCGACGATGTTCAGGTAAACGTCCAGAGTGCCGAAATTCAGCCCGAAACGCTTCTCCAGAACGGCTAAGATCAGGCTCATGCGGTTGAGATCAAAACCTGTTGCGGTACGTTTCGGCGAGGAATAGCCCGACCGTGAAACGAGGGTCTGCACCTCTGCCAGAATCGGGCGTGAACCCTCTACCACGCACGCAATACACGTTCCCGAAACGCCCAGCGGTCTGCCTGCAAGGAGCATCTGCGAGGGGTTTTCCACCTCCTGCAAACCGCTGTCCTGCATATCAAACACGCCGATCTCATTGGTCGAACCGAAGCGGTTCTTGACGGCACGAAGCACACGATAACTCATGTGGCGCTCCCCTTCAAAGAACAGCACCGTATCCACAATATGTTCCATAACTTTAGGACCTGCAATTGCACCGTCCTTGTTGACGTGACCGACGATAAAGATCGGAATTTCCAGTCTTTTTGCGGTATGCATGAAGAGATTGGTACATTCCCGCACCTGTGTCAGGCTGCCGGGGGTCGAGGAAAGCTGCGTAATCTGCATGGTCTGCACGGAGTCGAGAATGACCACATCGGGCTTGAATGCGCTGATCGTGTCGCAGATTGCCTGTGCGTCGGTTTCCGTCAGGATGAACAAGCGATCCGAGGAGACGTGCAGGCGTTCCGCACGCAGACCGATTTGTCTTGCGCTCTCCTCTCCGGAGACGTAGAGAACCTGATGCGTTTCCCCTAAAAACTGGCATATCTGAAGCAGAAGCGTGGATTTGCCGATGCCCGGTTCTCCGCCGAGGAGGACGATCGAACCTTTCACCAGTCCCCCGCCAAGCACACGATCCAGCTCGCCGCAGCCTGTGCTGTAGCGGATTTCGTGGGTTTTTCCGATGTCGGTAATCCCCCGTATGCGGTCTGACATGTCGATCTGCGGACGGTTTCCGCCGAGGCTTGTCGTTTCGGAAGAAAGTGCTTCTTCCATCGTATTCCATTTGCCGCATCCCGGACAGCAGCCGTTCCATTTGGAACTGGTTCTGCCGCACTCGGAGCATATATATTCAATTCTGGGAGCTTTTGCCATGAGAACAGTCCTTTCTGAAAATAACGGGGGATCTCCCCTGCTCTTATTATAGCAGAGTTGTCGGGAAATGTAAAGCCCTGTCCCCCGCCTCTTCCCCCGAACCTGTTTCAAGCCCTCCCCCAAGGCGTTTTTGACCGGGGAAGAGGCAGAAAAGACCACTTCCCTTTCCCCCGCTAAAGTACTGATTGTGAAATCTGCACAAAAATCAGATATTTCTATTGGTTAGTGTTTCATGCGTGCGGGAACGCCGTACAATTGACAAGCAGGAACTTGTGTGTTATACTATTTATGTTGAAATGCTGTCGCAAAGGAGGATACCATGCAGTTCACCTATCACGGGCAGACGTATGATTACACCGTCACCCGCAAGAACATGAAAAACATCATTGCCCATGTACGGCAGGACGGGACGATCTGGGTTTCTGCACCGTACCATGCACCGCAGGCGTTCATACAGGAATTTGTGAAGGCGAACGCCCCGCAGCTCTCCGAAATGGCAGAAAAGGCAAAACAGCAGACCGCTGACCGTCCGGATTTCACAGACGGTTCAAAGCTCCCGCATCTGGGTGAACAGATCACACTGCATTACAGTCCTGTTCCCTGCTGTGCCTCGATTTCGGACGGGGTGCTGACGCTGTATGCCCGCAGTCCGCAGGAAGCGGAACTTGCACACAGGCAATGGCTCATTGACACCTGTGTGGCACTGTACCGTCAGATCAACCGTGAAGTCTCTGCGCATTATAATAGGATGGGCTACGATGTCCCCCTTGCCCGCATTGAGATCAAGGAGATGAAATCCCGCTGGGGAAGCTGTACGGCGAGAACAGGACGTATCTCCATGAATTTCCGTCTGATGCAATATCCGCTTGGGTGTATTTACGGGGTCTTTTATCATGAGTATGCCCACTTCATGCACCTTGACCATTCCAAGGCGTTCTATGCTGTCCTGTACAGAATGTACCCCGAATATGAAAAATTTGATGCCATTCTCAATCATAAACAGAAAGGATGAAAAGAATGCTGGACAAACTTTTTGCCGTTGTCATGGCGGTAACACTTGCAGTGTTCTGTTTCGGGTGTGATTCCCGCACGACAGCGCCGACAGAAACGGAAACCACAGGTCTTGTCATTTTCACGGAGGAGGAGACAGCACAGACCGCCGTTTCCGAACCGCCGACAGAATCCCCGACCGAAACGGACGAGATCACAGAAGAAGAGACAGAAGAAGAAACCACGGAAGCAGCAGCCGAACCGCTGTCGGAATCCGAAAGCGCCGTGACGGAGGGACTGCCCGAAGATGAACCACTCCCCGCATCTGTGGAAAAGGACGGCAGTTATACCACGCCGGAGGATGTGGCGGAATATATTCACACGTTCGGCACGCTCCCCGGAAATTACATCACCAAGAAGGAAGCAAGGGCGCTCGGCTGGGACAGTTCTTCCGGCAATCTCTGGGAGGTTGTACCGGGGAAAAGCATCGGCGGCGATTCGTTCGGCAACCGTGAGAAACTGCTCCCCAAGGGGAACTATACTGAGTGCGATGTCAATTATAATGGCGGCTATCGTGGTGCGGAACGTCTGATTTTCGGAACGGACGGCAGTATTTACTATACGAATGACCACTACAAGACATTTGAACAATTGTACTGAGGAGGGCGTTATGACCAATATCTATGAGCTTGACGGGACGTGTATGCAGGAACGCACAGCCGCACATGACTACTTGCAGAAAATGCTCGGCTTTCCGGAATGGTACGGAAAGAATCTCGATGCACTCTATGATCTGCTGACGGAGCAGACCACGGAAACCCTGCTCTTTGTCGGGAATGCCGACGCTGCCGATGCGGACATCATGCGGACCCTGACCGATGCAATGGAGGACAATCCCCTGCTGACCGTGATCCCCGAAGAGTAAAGGTGACGGGCTGGTATTGGGGGGCTACTCGCCCCCCCAAACCCCCTCGGCAGGGCGGTGACCGCCCTGCACCCGCATCATTTTGCAAATCTGACTGCATTTTATCTTTGCTGAAAGCGTACAGACTGCCGTGTCTGTGCGCTTATTTTGTACTGTGTGATTTTTTGCAAATCCTATTGCATTTTCTAATAAACTGTGTTATAATAGATGTAATTGTAATTCTGACGTAAAGCAGGTGTTCTCATGAACCTCGAAAAACAGAAATCAGCGCCCGTTTATGAGGCGCTGGAACGGTTTCGCAGACAGCGGGTCGTTCCCTTTGACGTGCCGGGACATAAGCGCGGCAGAGGCAATCCGGAGCTTGTCAGGCTTTTAGGTGAGCAGTGCGTGTCGCTCGATGTCAATTCCATGAAACCGCTGGACAATCTCTGTCACCCTGTTTCCGTGATTATGGAAGCCGAACAGCTCGCCGCAGAAGCATTCGGTGCAGCCCACGCCTATTTCATGGTCGGCGGTACGACTTCGGCGGTGCAGAGCATGGTGCTGACTGCCTGTAAGCTCGGTGACAAGATCATCATGCCCCGCAACGTCCACCGCAGTGCGATCAATGCGCTTGTCCTGTGCGGTGCAGAGCCTGTCTACGTCAACCCGGATGTAGATGCACACATCGGCATTGCACTCGGCATGGAGTTGTCCGACGTGCAGAAAGCCATTGAGGAACATCCTGATGCCACGGCTGTTTTCGTCAACAATCCCACCTATTACGGCATCTGTTCCGATCTGCGGGGCATTGTGAAGCTCGCCCATGCACACGGCATGATGGTGCTTGTGGACGAGGCGCACGGCACACACCTCTCCTTTCACGAGGAACTGCCTGTCTCGGCAATGGAGGCGGGTGCGGATATGTCGGCGATCTCCATGCACAAATCGGGCGGTTCACTCACGCAGAGTTCCCTGCTGCTGCTCAGTGAGAACGTCAACACCCGCTATGTCGAACAGGTCATCAACCTGACACAGACCACCAGTGCTTCCTATCTCCTGCTGTCGAGTCTGGACATTTCCCGACGGAATCTTGCGCTCCGCGGCAGGGAGAGCTTCGAGAAAGTACGGCAGATGGCAGAGTATGCCCGCGGGGAGATCAACTCCATCGGCGGCTATTACGCCTACGGAAAAGACCTTGTGAACGGCCGCAGTATCTGTGATTATGACGTGACCAAACTCTCGGTCTACACCCGTGACATCGGTCTGACGGGCATTGAAGTCTATGACCTGTTGCGGGATGAATATGATATTCAGATCGAGTTCGGCGACATCGGCAATATACTGGCATATATCAGCATCGGCGACCGCATTCAGGACATTGAACGTCTTGTCGGTGCATTGGAGGACATCAAGCGGCTGTATTCCAAGCCGATTTCCAAGCTCCACAATGCGGAGTATATCACGCCCATTGTGGCAGCGACGCCGCAGAAGGCATTCTATTCCGAAAAGGCACTGATTCCGATACGGGAAACGCCGGGGCGCATCTGCGGGGAGTTCGTGATGTGTTATCCGCCGGGTATCCCGATCTTAGCGCCGGGAGAAATGGTCACGGAAGAGATCGTGGATTATATCCTCTTTGCCAAGGAAAAGGGCTGTTCCATGCAGGGACCCGAAGACGGCACGCTGGAACGGCTGAATGTTCTGGTATGATACGGTGGAACAAGTGCTGCACTTTTGTTCCGCTTCTGTTCCACCCTGCAAGGGTCTGATTCACGAAAGGAGGATGTGTGATGGACTTCTGGTTTTCCGAAATGCACACCCACAACGTCAAAATGTCGATTCGTGTGGAAAAGCAGCTCTTTTCGGGGCAAAGCGATTTCCAGCGCATTGACGTGTTTGAATCGGAGGAGTTCGGGCGTTTCCTGACCTCTGACGGGTCGGTGATCTTCTCCGAGAAAGACGAGTTTACCTATGATGAAATGATTGTCCATGTGCCGATGGCAGTACACCCCCATGTCCGCAAGGTGCTGGTCATCGGCGGCGGTGACGGCGGGGTTGCCCGTGAGCTTTCCTATTATAAAGAGATCGAGGAAATTGATGTGGTCGAACCGGACGAGCTGTTTGTGCGGGTCTGCAAGGAGTTCTTCCCTGACAACGCCCGTGGTCTGGATGACCCCCGTGTGAAGCTCCACTACCGTGACGGTCTGCGTTTTCTGCGGGGCAAACAGGACGAGTATGACCTCATCATCAACGACTCCACCGATCCCTTGGGACACACGGCGGGACTGTTCACGAAAGAGTTTTACGGGAGCTGCTACAAGGCGCTTCACGATGACGGCATCATGGTCTATCAGCACGGCAGTCCGTTCTTTGACGAGGACGAAGATGCCTGTCGTGCCATGCACCGCAAAGCATACAAGAGCTTTCCGATCAGCCGTGTGTATCAGGCGCACATCCCGACCTGTCCTTCCGGTTACTGGCTGTTCGGGTTCGCTTCCAAGAAATACCACCCCCTGCGGGATTTTAACGCCGTCCGCTGGCGGGAACGGGGCTTGAAAACGTGGTACTACACCACGAACCTGCACATGGGTGCGTTCATGCTGCCCAAGTATGTGGAGGACTTGCTGGAGGAGGAGGAGAGGAGGATCTGATGCGGTGAAATGGAAAGAAGTATTCATAAAAGTGTTCCATGTCATAAGCGGTATTGCATTTGTTGTAGGCTTGCTGATAATCGGATACTGGCTGCTTGTCCCATTAAGCCGTCCTGAAAGCCTGCTCAGAGACTATGTGTATCAGATCATTCCGTATCACACAACTTGGGATGATGCTATCTCCATTCTTGAACGCAGCTCATTTCCAGAATACAATGTATACCCGGATTCCGGAATGTGTCTGAATGTATATTCCGGACAAGTCTGGATCGGCAGCACACAGGAGCATGGAACAGCTAATATCGGAGAAAAGTCAATCAGGATCCATCTTGGACATTACTACAATCCACTGTGGACAGATGTCATCGCATACCTTGCGTTTGATGATGATATGCTGACACATATTGAGTTTAAATACGAAATAGATTCATTATAAGGAGGATACCACATGAAATTATTAGTCATCGGCTGCGGCGGTGTTGCGACCGTTGCCATTCACAAGTGTGCGCAGAATCCGACTTTCACGGAGATCTGCATTGCATCTCGTACCATTTCCAAGTGCGATGCGCTTGCCGAAAAACTCCGCCCGACCACCAAGGCGGTCATCACAACAGCCACCGTCAACGCCGACAGCTTCGACTCCCTGACGGCACTCATGAACGAATATCAGCCCCACACCGTCCTGAACGTTGCTCTCCCCTATCAGGATCTGACCATCATGGATGCCTGCCTTGCCTGCGGTGCCAATTACGTCGATACCGCAAATTATGAGGCGGAGGACACCGACGACCCCGCATGGCGTGCCGTCTATGAGAAACGCTGCAAGGAAAAGGGCTTCACAGCATACTTTGACTATTCGTGGCAGTGGGCATATCAGGACAAATTCAAGGCGGCAGGGCTTACTGCACTCCTCGGAACAGGCTTTGACCCCGGTGTGACTTCTGTTTTCACAGCGTATGCCCTCAAGCATTACTTTGACGAGATTCACTATATCGACATTCTCGACTGCAACGGCGGCGACCACGGCTATCCGTTTGCGACCAACTTCAACCCGGAGATCAATCTCCGTGAAGTCTCTGCCAACGGTTCGTACTGGGAGAACGGTCACTGGGTTGAGACAAAGCCCATGGAGATCAAGCGGGAATACAATTTCAAGGGTGTCGGGGACAAGGATATGTATCTTCTGCACCATGAGGAAATCGAATCCCTTGCCAAGAATATCCCCAATGTCAAGCGGATCCGCTTCTTTATGACGTTCGGGCAGAGCTATCTGACACACATGAACTGCCTGCAAAATGTCGGAATGCTCGGCACAACTCCCGTTATGTTCGAGGGTCACGAGATCGTACCGATCAAGTTCCTCAAAGCGCTTCTGCCAGACCCCGCTTCTCTGGGTCCCCGCACAGTCGGCAAGACCAACATCGGCTGTATCTTCACGGGCATCAAGGATGGCAAGGAGCGCAGCATCTATATCTACAACATCTGCGACCATCAGGAAGCCTATAAAGAAACAGGCGCACAGGCAGTTTCCTACACGACAGGCGTTCCTGCCATGATCGGCACGGCGCTGGTGGCATCGGGCGTGTGGTCAGGTGCGGGCGTGTTCAACGTTGAGGAGTTCGACCCCGACCCGTATATGGATATGCTGAACCGCTACGGTCTGCCGTGGGAAGTGGACGAAAACCCCGTATTGGTGGACTGATATGCGTATGGTAACTGTAGGCGCTGTACAGATGCAGTGCTGCCGTGATGTGGGGGAAAATATTGAAACTGCTGAAAATCTTGTCCGTGAAGCCGCAAAGAACGGCGCAAATATCATTCTGCTTCCGGAACTCTTTGAACGGCAGTACTTCTGTCAGGAACGGCGCTATGATTATTACAAATTCGCCAAACCCGTTGCGGAAAATGATGCCGTGCAGTACTTCACTCAGATCGCCATGGAACTGAATGTCGTCCTGCCCATCAGCTTCTATGAACGCGACGGGAACAGGCTGTTCAATTCCGTTGCAGTGATCGACGCAGAGGGCGAAATCCTCGGCGTGTATCGAAAAACGCACGTTCCCGATGACCACTACTATCAGGAAAAGTTCTATTTTATCCCCGGAGATACGGGGTTCAGAACGTGGAAAACACAGTTCGGAACGATCGGTGTCGGCATCTGCTGGGATCAGTGGTTTCCCGAAACGGCACGTTCTATGGCACTCGACGGCGCAGAACTGCTCTTCTTCCCGACCGCCATCGGTTCGGAACCCATTCTGAAAACCGACTCCATGCCGCACTGGACACGCACGATGCAGGGTCACGCCGCTGCCAACATCGTGCCCGTCATCGCCGCCAACCGCTTCGGACTGGAAGAAGTCACCCCCTCCGAGGAAAACGGCGGCCAGAGATCTTCCCTGAATTTCTACGGTTCGTCCTTTATCACCGATGAGACGGGTGCGATTCTCTCACAGGCAGCCCGTGGGACGGCTTGCGTCATCACGCAGAGCTTCGATCTGGACAGCATCGCACAGGCACGGCTCGAATGGGGCATTTATCGTGACCGCAGACCGGACTGCTACCGGACGATCACACAGAAGTAACCCAAGGACTGCACGTCAGCGGATGTGCAGTCCTGTTATTTGACAAACCGCAGAAGTCGTGCTATAATAGAACATAAGAATCATCACACCCCAAAGAAAGGATAAAATCATGCAGCCATATGAAATAACGCTCGAACTGGATAAAGTACTCGAACACGCTGCCGGGTTTACCTCGAACGAAACGAGCCGGCGCATGATGCTCGATACCCGCCCTGTCACCGATCTTGCCGATGTACGGCGGGAAAATGAAAAAACAGATGATGCCCTCCGCCTTGCCATGCAGTTCGGAACGCCGCCCTTTTCGGATTTCCGTGATGTCTGCAACCGTGTCACCCGTGCCGCCGCAGGTGCAAGGCTTTCCCTGCGTGACCTGCTCGATGTGACCGACCTCCTCCGTCAGGTGCAGGCACTCCACAACTGGTACGGACATTGCAGCGAAACGGCAACTTCACTGGATTATCTGTTTTCCCTTGTGACACCGCTGGACAGTCTGCTCACGACGCTGGAACGTTCTGTCGTTTCGGAAGAGGAGATCGCCGACAGCGCAAGTCCGACCCTCAGTGAGATCCGCCGTAAGCTCATACGGGAACGCTCCCAGCTCCGTGACACCCTCGACAAAATGACACGCAATAAGTCCATGCAGAAGTATTTGCAGGATGCGACCGTCACCCTCCGTGACGGCAGATTCGTCCTCCCCGTCAAGGCGGAGTACCGCAGTCAGGTTGCGGGTCTGATTCATGATACCTCGTCCTCCGGCGCAACGCTTTTTATCGAACCAATGCAGATCGTGGAGGCGAACAATGACATCCGTCTCCTCGAAAGCCGTGAGGCAGAGGAGATCGACCGCATTGTGCAGAAACTCTGCGCCGCTGTGGGCGAACAGGCGGAAACCATCCGCCGTCTCCATGCGACCTGCGCAGAGCTGAATTACTACTTTGCCAAGGCGAACTATGCCGCTTCCCTCAAAGCTGTCAAGCCCCTGATCGGTGACGACGGCGTGATCGAACTGAAAAAAGCCCGCCACCCCCTGCTCGACCAGAGCAAGGCAGTTCCGATCAGTCTGGAACTCGGCGTGGCGCACAATGCTCTCATCATCACAGGTCCCAACACAGGCGGCAAGACTGTCGCCCTCAAAACCGTCGGACTGCTCACGGCAATGACTATGTGTGGTCTGCTGATTCCCGTCACGGACGGGAGCCGTGTTTCCGTGTTCCGTCATATTCTGGCGGACATCGGTGACAATCAGAGCATCGAGCAGAATCTTTCCACATTTTCTTCCCACATCCTGAATCTTGTGGAAATTCTCAACATTGCGGACGATTCGGCGCTGGTACTTTTGGACGAACCGGGCGGCGGCACAGACCCCGTGGAGGGTGCAGCGCTTGCAACGGCGATCATTGACACGCTCAAAGGTCACGGTGCAAAGGTCATGGCAACCACGCACTATCAGGAGCTGAAAATCTACGCTGCCGATACGCCGGACGTGCAGAATGCATCCTGTGAATTTGACACCAAGACCATGTCCCCTACCTATCGGCTCATCATCGGTTCACCGGGCAAGTCCAATGCATTCTGGATCTGTACAAGGCTCGGACTTCCGTGGTGGGTGCTGTCGGATGCAGAGAGTTATATTTCGGACGAAAACCGCCGCTTTGAGAACGTGATCTCCCGTTTCGAGGAATCCCGCAAGGCGCTGGAATCCGAACGGGAAGAAGCCGCAAAACTCCGCAGAGAAGCCGAATCCCTCAAAGCCGAATGGCAGGAAAAACGTGACAATGCCGCACAGGAAGAAAAAGAAATCCTCGAACGGGCATCTTCGCAGGCAAACCGCATTCTGGAAAGCACCAAGGCACAGTCCAATGCGCTTCTGGACGAATTGCAGATGCTCCGCCGTGAAAAGGACAAGGCAGATTTCTCTGCCCGTGTCACGGCTGCCAGAAGTGCGGGAACGGCTACGCTTCGTGATATGTACAAGACCGCCAATCCCGTGATCGGCTCGATGGATGAAAACGGCGAATATGTTCTCCCCCGCCCGCTGAAACGGGGCGACCGTGTGCTGATCGCCGATTTGCAGCAGGAAGCGGTCATCTCCGGCGAACCCGACGGCAGTGAAAATGTATTTGTGCAGATGGGTGTCATGAAGATGAAAATTCAGGTTTCCCGCCTGCGCCTGCTCGATACTTCCAAAACCAATCCCCAGTCTGCCGGAAAGAAGAAAAAGTCCGTGCATCAGGTCTCTGCCAAAGTTGAACGCAAAGGCTCGATGGAACTCGACATCCGCGGACTTGCCTGTGATGAGGGTGTCATGGAAGTTGAGCGTTTCATTGACGGTGCGGTGCTTGCTCATATGGGAACTGTGACGATCATTCACGGCAAAGGCACGGGCTTGCTCCGCAAGGCGGTACAGCAGCGGCTCTCACGCATGAAGTGTGTCAAATCCTATCGGAACGGACTTTACGGCGAAGGTGAGGAAGGCGTGACCATCGTTACCCTGAAATAAACGGAGGGCATTATGAAACAGAAGATGAAGAACCGTTTTGCCGCACTCGGTACGGCAGTCTTACTGACACAGTGTACGGCGCTCCCCTGCTTTGCGGGGGAACAGCTCGGACAGTGCGACTTCAATGACGGCGTGGGTCTGCCGTGGCATATCTGCGAATCGGCAACGGGCAAGATGGATTTCACCATTGACGGCGGGACGTATAACATCACGATCGAGAACCCCGGCGGAGTATCGGGTGGCGGCGAGGACAGATGGGACTGTCAGTTCCGTCACAGAAATCTGACGCTCGTATCGGGTCACACCTATCGTCTGACCTATTCGGTCTGGGCAAGCAATTCGGGCTGGATGTATGCCAAACTCGGCGATATGACCAACGATGATGCGGAACTCTGGCACTCCAACGGCAGTCTGCTGAATGTGACATTTCAGGAAGGCGCATCACAGGCGGACATTGAAAACGCCCTTCGCAGCGCACAGCCGAACGGTCAGTGGGGCGATTACAACCAGTGGCAGGGCGTGGACATCAACGGCAATACGTGGAATACCTTTGCCTATGAATTTACCCTCGGTTCCAACGGGGAACGTGCTTCGCAGGCGAATGGTACGGGGGAATGGACATTCCATTTCGGAGGTGACGGGCAGTATACGCCCCGTGTCTGCTTTCCTGCGGGGACACAGCTTAAATTTGACAATCTCGCCCTGATCGACGTGACAGGCGACGAAAACGATTATGTGCATGAACCCGAATGGCAGCGGGCGGATATTCTTACCAATCAGGTGGGCTATTTCACACGAATGGCAAAGAAAGCCACGCTCCTTTCCACATCGGACAAGCCCGTGAAATTCGATTTGAAAGACAGCAGCGGCAAGAGCGTTTTCTCAGGAGAATCGCAGGTATTCGGCTTTGACAAGGATTCGGGTGACAGTGTGCATATCCTTGATTTTTCCGACTTCACGCAGGAAGGCACATTTACACTCGAAACAGCAGAAGGTGCGGTCAGTCGAGCCTTTTCTGTCGGCGTACGGGAGCAGTATTCCTCCATGCTGTACGATGCCCTGAACTATTTCTATCAGAACCGATCGGGCATTCCCATCGAAGCGCAGTACATCACTTCGGGCGATGCGCAGAAGCTCTCCCGTGCGGCGGGTCACACCTCGGACAATGCCCGCATTGAGCAGACATGGGGTTATACAGCCTCTTCGGGTTCACAGGACGTGACAGGCGGCTGGTACGATGCAGGCGACCACGGAAAATACGTTGTCAACGGCGGCATTTCCCTCTGGCTGATGCAGAATCAGTACGAACGTGCCTTACAGCGTGGAACGGCAGATGCATATGCGGACGGCACAATGAACATTCCCGAAAACAGCAACGGCTTTCCCGATCTGCTCGATGAAGCCCGTTATGAAATGGAATGGATGCTGAAAATGATCGTCCGTGACGGCGAATGCAAGGATATGGTCTATCACAAAGTCCACGACATCAAGTGGACAGCGCTTGCCACTGCCCCTGCGGACGATGACAAGGAACGTATCCTCAAACCCCCGACCACGGCTGCCACGCTGAATCTTGCCGCCTGCGGTGCGCAGAGTTACCGCCTCTGGAAAGACCTTGACCCGACATTTGCGGAACAATGCCTGACAGCGGCAAAAGCAGCATTTGAAGCGGCAAAGGCACATCCGGATATGTATGCTCCCCTTGATGAATCCATCGGCGGCGGTCCTTACGGGGATAATGACGTTTCCGATGAAATGTACTGGGCTGCCTGTGAATTGTATGCGGCAACCGGTGACGACTACTATGAGAAGCCGATACAGACGGGAACAACAGCCTTTGCTGTGCCGACCAGTCTGACAGGCGGTGAAGCGGCGGGCATTCCCGGCAGTTTTGACTGGGGACATACCGCCGCCCTCGGTACGCTCACGCTGGCATTGCATACGGATATGCTGAACAGTACAGATGCCGCAAAGATCGAGGAGAATCTCACATCGGCGGCGAACTATTATCTGGAACTGGAGAAACAGCAGGGATTCGGACTTCCCTACGGTCAGAGTCAGATCAGCTATGATGACAGTGATTCGGGTTATATCTGGGGTTCCAATTCGGTCGTTGCGGATAATGCGATCATTCTGGCGTATGCAGGGGATATGACCAACAAGCCCGACTATCTCAACGGCGTTGTTTCCGCCGTGGATTATCTCCTCGGCAGAAATGCAATGGACTATTCCTATGTGACGGGTTACGGCACGCATTCCGTACAATACCCGCATCACAGGTGGTGGTCGAATCTGCTTTCCGATGCCTACCCGAAAGCACCGTGCGGCGTTCTGGTCGGCGGACCAAATTCGGGCATGGAAGACCCGTGGGTGCGTGGTTCGGGCTGGAAGAAAGGACAGATCCCACCTCAAAAATGCTATCTTGACCATATTGAAGCATGGTCTGTCAATGAATGCACCATCAACTGGAATACCCCGCTTTGCTGGCTGACTTCCTATCTGTGCGAACAGGACGGCGGGATTCTGAAGAAAACCGTTTCCCTTGCCGTCAATGACGGCGGCAGCGCAGAACCGAATACACAGTCCGTCTACGATACACAGGCGGCATCGGAAATCGCAGAACGTGCAATCGCAGAGACAAAGGTGGAAACAGCACCGCCTGCTGTTTCCACGTCCGAACCGGAACAGAAGTCTGCTTCCAATTCCAATGTACCGTGGATTGTCGGCGGTGTACTGGCGGGACTGATCTCGCTGGAAGTGTTTGCCTATGTTATCATCAAAATGCTCAGAAAGTAAGGAGTGATCGGATGAAAGTCCGTACCCCCGGCATGGCGGTTCTCACGGCGGTCATGCTTGTCTGCTGTGCGTGCGGAAGTGCGCCCCGAAAGACCGAACCGCTTCCCACGGAAAGCCTTGTCCCCGTGACCGATGCGCCGACCGCAGCGGCGGTTCCCGTGTCGGAAACGGAATCCCCTTCCGAAACAGAACCGATTCCGGAGACCGCAGCGGAAACGCCACCTCAGCCCGCAGATACTGTCGGAGATGAGGGGGATTTTATCTATGCGCCGCTGCATAAACTGGACGGTTCCATGCCCTCGCAGGGGTCGGCAAAGCTCGCCGTGTTCTATGTGGATTTTCCTGACTGCCGTTTCCGTTATGAGCCTTCCCTTGAAGAACTCAACGCCTACTGTTTCGGGGAATCCTACGAGGAGACGAACAAGAATTATCCTTTTATTACCATGCGCTCTTTCCTGAACCGTTCATCCAAGGGCATTATGGATCTGACGGGGCAGGTGTTCCGCTACACGACAACGGAAAACAAATACGTCTACGAGACAGTCGAAGATGACAACGGTTTTCTGGTCAACGATGAGAACAAACAGCTTCTGATGGAAGAACTGTTCGCCAATTTTGATGATATGGTGGATTTCAGTCAGTTTGACGGCAACGGGGACGGCGTGATCGACGAACTGCTGATCTGTGTGCCCCGCAGTGCGGATGAGGAATACTGGTGGCCTGCTTCCAAGGAGTACCATTATGATCTGGAGGCGGACGGCGTTCGTCTGGGATATTTCGTGGTAGGTTCGACCCACGTCAATTCCGTGGAAGATCACCGTGACTTTGCGGCGACATTCCTGCACGAGTCGGGGCATTGCATGGGACTGCCCGATTATTACCTGCTCTGTTCGGGCGATCAGATGGAAGGTTTGAACGGTGATGCGGGCAATGAGATGATGGACGAGAACTATTCGGATTTCGGCTGCTTTTCCAAGCTGATGCTCGGCTGGTACAGAGAGAAACAGGTGCAGATCTATGATCAGAATATCGGCGGGGAACAGACTTTCTGTCTGCGTGATGCACAGGGAGAACACGGGAATTGCCTGATTCTTCCGGCAGGACAGCTTGATGAAAATTTCTTTTCGGAGTATATCATTCTTGAATATATCACCGACACCGGCAACAACGTGGGAATCAACCGCTATAAAAAGCGGCAGTACCGTCTCGGAGAGGGAATCCGTGCCTATCATGTCTGTGCCGCACGGTGTCTGAATGCCACGAAACATTATGTCTTTACCTACGCCAACAACGAGAAAACACCTGAAGTGGGCGACGGCGGTATCCGTCTGATCCGTCTGGTCAATGATGCGGAGGGCGGCGGAATGTTCCGGACAGGAGACGTTCTCAACGGCAGTCTTTCGGGATTTCACTGGTACGCAGCCGATCAGAGCGAAACAGCCGAGACAGGCTACACCGTCACGGTCGGAGAACTGACAGCGGACGGCTATACAGTTACCGTTACCAGGCAATAACCAATGTCCCCTGTACGATGTTACAGGGGACATTTCCCTGTACAAATCCCCGCAGGGGCTTGCAATCCCCTGCGGATTGTGTTATAATAGATAGTGATACCGGAAAATGAAGAAAGGAATTTGCTATGGGACGAAAAACTCAGCAGAACACGGGACTTGTCTCTTCCAGACCTGTTCACCCGCTGCTTCGTCAGATGCTCGGTGAGATCGGCAAGGCGGTCAACGGCAAGGACGAGGTCATCTATAAGATACTGCTTGCGATCTTAGCAGGCGGACATATCCTGCTTGAAGATATGCCGGGTGTCGGCAAAACGACACTTGCCCTCGCCCTCT
>JAILPP010000143.1 GCA_024699425.1 Oscillospiraceae bacterium
CAGTATGAAAATACTGTACTTGCCTATTGACAAATCTGTGCAAACTGTGTTATAATGTTCTTGTATAATATATAGATTTGATAGTATCAAGGCTATGTAAGATTTATGGAGGGAAAAGAAGTATGTTTAACGGATTGTCAAACAAGGAAGTCGAAGAAAGCCGTGCCAAAAACGGCACCAACCAACTGACGGAAATTCCGCCCGATCCACTCTGGAAAAAGATTTTAGAGGGCTTCAAGGATCCTATGATTATGATCCTGTGCGCCGCACTGGTCATTCAGGTCGTGCTGTTCTTCATGGGACAGGCGGAATGGTTTGAACCGGTCGGTATTCTGGTCGCAATTATGATCGCCAACGGCGTGGCTGCGGTCAGTGAGAACAAGCAGGAAGGTAAGGCTGCTGCTCTCAAACACGAGGAAGAAGCCAAGGAAATGTGCAAGGTCATGCGTGAGGGCGTTCTCACTGAGCTGCACGTCAATGATGTGGTTGTCGGCGATATCGTTTACCTTCAGGCAGGTGACAAGATCCCCGCTGACGGTCTGATCTGCAAGGGCACCATCAAGGTTGACCAGTCCGCACTCAACGGCGAAACCGAAGAGGCTGAAAAGACCGCCCGTGAAGGCGAAGAAGATTACAATATCAAAGACCTGCTCAATCCGTACTATATCTACAGAGGCACTGTAGTCTGCGGCGGTGAGGGCTATCTGCGTGTCATGACCGTCGGTGACAAGACCATGTTCGGTGAACTGGCTCTCGAAGTTCAGGAGGACACCAGAGAAACGCCCTTGCAGGTCAAGCTCGGCAAGCTCGCCAAGCAGATCTCCACGTTCGGCTATATCGGCGCAGTTGCGATCATCATCGGTGTCATTGCCAAGGCTCTGATCTCCGGTGAAACCGCTTCCTACAGCACATGGGTTGACTGGGTGAAGCTCTTCATCAATGCGATCACGGTTGCCGTTACCATCATCGTCTGTGCAGTTCCGGAAGGTCTGCCGATGCTGACTTCCATCCTGCTTTCGTTCCAGAGTATGCGCATGGCAAAGGACAACGTCCTCGTCCGCAAGATCAACGGTCTGGAGACCGCCGGCAGCCTGAGCATCCTGTTCAGCGACAAGACCGGCACGATCACAGAAGGCAGACTGTCCGTTGTAGAGCTGGTGACAGGTGACCTGACACACTTCAACAGCCCCGATTCCATGGATTCCGCCCTCAAGCGTGATCTGATCGTGGGTATCGGTCTGAACAACAGCGCTGCCGCTTCCGAAGGCAATGTCATCGGCGGTAACAGCACCGACCGTGCGCTCATGCAGTATCTGCTCAATGCCAAACTCACAGATGAGATCAGCAAGGAAGAAGCCAAGAATTTCAGCCCGTTCGATTCCACCAAGAAATGTTCCAGCGTGACCGTTTCCGAAGGCAGCGGCAGCATGACCTATATCAAGGGTGCGCCGGAACGCCTGCTGGAGCGCTGCACACAGTATGTCGATGCACAGGGCAATGTAATGCCCATTACGGATAAAGCTGCACTGTTCGGCTATATTGACGAGCAGGCTGCCAAGTCCATGCGTCTCCTCGGCGTTGCCAAGCGTGAGGGCGATTCCGATGAGGGGGATCTGATCCTCGTATGTCTCCTCTGCATCCGTGACAACGTCCGCAAGGAAGCTGCCGATGCCATCAAGGAAGTACAGAACGCAGGCATTCAGGTCGTTATGGTAACAGGCGACCGCAAGGAAACTGCTGTTGCAATTGCCCGTGAAGCAGGTCTGCTCACAAAGCCCGATGAAGTTGCTCTGACCTCCGGCGAAATGGCTGAAAAGACAGACGACGAACTGAAAGCTCTGCTGCCGAATCTGCGTGTCGTATCCCGTGCGCTCCCGACCGATAAGAGCCGTCTTGTCAGAGTCGCACAGGAACTCAATCTCGTTGTCGGCATGACCGGTGACGGTGTCAATGACTCGCCCGCACTGAAAAAAGCGGATGTCGGCTTTGCAATGGGCAGCGGTACCGAAGTTGCCAAGGAAGCCGGCGATATTACCATTCTCGACGATAACTTCTCCTCGATCGAAAAGGCGATTCTCTACGGACGTACCATGTTCAAGAGCATCCGCAAGTTCCTGATCTTCCAGCTCACAGTCAACGTTGCAGCCGTTCTGACCTGCTTTATCGGACCGCTGTTCGGTGAGCCGACCATGCTGACCGTTATCCAGCTCCTGCTCGTCAACCTCGCAATGGATACCCTCGCAGCCATTGCATTCGGCGGTGAACCTGCGCTCAAGGAGTTCATGAAAGAAAAGCCCATCCCGCGTGATGCCAGCATTGTCAGCAGGAATATGCTGATCGAAGTCATCATCAGCGCACTGTATATCACTGCTGTCTGCCTTGCAATCCGCTTTGTTCCTGCATTTGCAGACATCTTCGGCGGTGTTGACCGCACTTATCTGACTTCCGCAGTATTCGCAACCTTCATGATGGCGATTACCTTCAACGGCTTCAACGCCAGAACAGAACACGTCAACGTATTCGAGAACATCGGACGCAATAAGAGCTTCCTGATCGTTATGGGCGTGATCTTCGCATTGCAGTTCGTCTTTGTCATGATCGGCGGAAAAGCACTCAGCGTTGAGCCGCTTAACGCCCTGACATGGGCAATCTGTCTCGGACTTGCCTTTGTTGTCATTCCGCTTGACATCATCCGCAAGCTGTTTATGAACAAAAAAGCATAATCTCTGACCAAAAAGGAAAGTATCTATGTTGAACAGAGTGCCTTTAGCACATTTGGAGGAATATTTCAGCAATCTCAGCGATCGTAAGACGAAAGGTGTGTATTTCTGCCGCTTTGCGGGATGCACGCCGGAGGTTCTGGAATTCATGCTCCGATACCATGAGGCGGCAAGGCTCGGCGGTGTCATCATCGAGGGCAGACTGCAAAATCCCGATGACCGCAATCTTGCCTATTTCGGGGAAATGATGGGTATGGATTTCCGTCATGACAAGACATTTCTGACGGAAAAGCTGCACAAATGGCTGCCCCGTATGTCACCTGCACAGTGTGAAAATGTCGCAGGCGCGATGTTTGACACCATGACCCGACTCAAAAGCGCCGGCAAGAATGACAATATGCTGAAAAATCTGTATATCAAGTTCATGTGCTGGCTGTACTATCGGTTTGAACGTATCGTCCATCAGCTCGGCAGTGAAAAATTGCCGAAGATTCTGTTTGAAGGCGATATTACCAATTATGAGCTGCTGCTGCTGAATGTCCTGTGTACTGCCGGATGTGACGTGGCGCTGCTCGAACTGCACGGCGATGCAGGGTATCTCAGCTTCGACCCTGCATCTGCAATGTCCCAGCTTTTCATGGCACCGAATATGACTGCATTTCCCGACGGATACTGCCTGAAACTGATACGTCAGGAAATACAGGAGCGCTTCCGTTTAGAGCAGCTTTACGGCGAGGAAGCCGCAGTCAAGCCCTGCCTGAATGCGTGGCTCTCGGGCAAGATTTTTGAGGATCTCCGCAAGGCTGCCATGCAGCGCGGCAAGGACAGCCGCTTTTTCTATCCTATGTTCTGCCGTGTCAACGGCGTGGAGGACAAGCTCTCCTATGAAAACGAGCTGTTTCAGCTCCAGATGCTCCTGAAAGGTGAAAAGCGGCATATGCTGATTCTGAGTCAGACCATACCGCCGCCCACACCGGAGGAATTAAACCGTATCCCAAGAAAGAACTATCAGAAGATCGACCAGTTGATCGCTGACCTTTCCGCCTTTTTCCGCACGGTGCAGAATGAGGATCTGCGAAAGCTCATGCACCGTTCTTTCGTGGAATGCATGATCGGATTATCCCGCAAAACACCGGATCACCTCAATCATATCTGCGGTCTGGCAGTCAGCCTGCTGTGCCTGATCCGCCGTTATCAGGAAACACTGTTCGGCGGCTGGATGTATCCGGCAGTTTCCGTCTTTCTCTATCTCGGCGGGTGCAGAACAGAACTGGAAGCCCTGTTTTGTCAGTTTCTGGCGGGTCTTCCCGTAGATGTGGTGATTCTTGTTCCCGACCTCAACCGCCGCTGCTGCCTGACGGACAGCCGACTGTATGAGCTGAATTACCCCGAAACACTCGCCGTGGAGGATTACCCCGACGAACAGCACGGTTTCCGTGTGGGAACGGCTGCCTATCATGCCGAACGGGAACTGGATTCGATCATGTACGAAGATTCGGGTATGTACCGCAACCGTCAGTACGAACGGGAAAATGCGGTCATTCTCCGCACAATGTTTGAGGAAATTCCCATTCTATGGGAACAGGAGATAAAGTACCGCCCGAATTTCAGCATCGTGGACAATACAGTCAATATGCCTGTTATTCTGTCCAAGATCTGCGGGGTCAGGGACGGCGATACCCGTAATTACTGGCAGATCGTCCGTTCCTTTGTCACGGAAGATACGATCGTCATTCCCGCTGTTCCGAAAATTCGTCCGACTGTTGTCAACCCCGTCAAGCAGTATGCATCTGCATTCCTGCACGGCGGCAAAGTGCAGAAGGATATCATCCGTTCGCACAAGTGCTACCAATACGGCATTCTGCGTGAAGCGACACAGGAAACAATATTTGAGAAACTCCAGCTTCTCATTGATCGGCGTATCATCAAGGGAACTCTCGAAAACGGCGTGGAATACGACATCGTGGCGGGTGTCCTGAATCTTGATAAGTATTCCGTCCGCCTGATCCAGAAATTCGACTACACAAAGCATAGTCCGAAAATCATCTATGTCGTGACGAAAGAGGATACGCTGTCGGTTGATGATGTGATCTACTTTTCCTTCATGAGCCTGATGGGATTTGACATTCTGTTTTTCATACCGACAGGGTATCAGTGCTTTGAACAGCACCTGAACCAAAACTTTGTGGAGGAACATCAGATCGGGGAATATCAGTATGAACTGAAACCGCCCGGCTTGTCCGCATTTCCGCCCGATAAACGGCAGAAACTGCGTGAAAAACTATTTAAGTGAGGTATATGATTATGGGACTTGATTTTAGCAAAGTGACCCCGTCTGCGCCCGTTGCCGGACAGACAGCCGCACCGAATTCCCCTGCCGTCATCGAAGAACCCGTAAAATATGACATCGTGGCAGACAGACAGCAAATGAATGCCGAGCTTGTCGGTTCGCAGGAAGTCGATGCGATCGTCAGCACGCTTGCTGTGGACGATCCGGAGTCCATTGTTTCCTTTGGTGCAAAGGTTGCTGAGGATATTTCCAGAGCTTCCGATACCATTCTTAACAGCATGAACATGAGTCAGCTTGACGAGTCGAGCAGTATGCTTGCCGACCTTGCCAAGATTATGGAAAAGTTCGACATCAAGGAAATCAAGGAGGAAGACCCCGGCTTCTTCAAGAAGCTGTTCAGCAATGCCCGCAAAGAGCTTGACAAGATCCTTGCCAAGTATCATACCATGGGCGAAGAGGTGGACAAGATCTATGTCTCCCTCAAAGGCTATGAGAATGAGATCAAACAGTCCAACCGCAATCTCAACGCCATGTTTGAGGCGAATGTCAATTATTACCATGAACTTGTCAAATATATCCTTGCCGGTGAGCAGGGCTGCCGTGAGATCGAAGCGTATATCGCACAGCGTCAGGCGGATTTCGAGGCAACGGGGGATAATTCCATCCAGTTTGAGATCTCCTCGCTTAATCAGGCGCTCATGCTTCTGGAACAGCGCACACAGGATCTGCGGACGGCAGAAATGGTCGCAATGCAGTCCATTCCCATGATTAAAACCATGGAATTTACCAATATGAATCTGGTCAGAAAGATCAATTCGGCGTTTATTGTAACGCTCCCGGTCTTTAAGCAGGCGCTTGCACAGGCGATCATGCTCAAGCGTCAGAAAATTCAGGCGGAGTCGCTGGCTGCACTGGATGAAAAGACCAATCAGATGTTGATAGCGAACGCCCAGAATACCGTTGAGATGTCCAAGCGGACAGCGGCAATGGCTGCGGGCAGTTCTATCAAAATAGAGACATTGGAAACGACCTGGAGAACGATCGTCTCCGGCATCGAGGAAACCAAGGCAATTCAGGACAATGCCCATCAGCAGCGTCTTGACGATCAGCGCCGCCTCGAAGCCATCAAGGCGGAGTTCAACGAGAAGTACCATATGCCTAAGCAATCAAATTAAAGGAGGAATTCACTATGCCAATCAATCTGTCTAAAGGACAAAAGGTCAGCCTGACCAAGGGAAATCCCGGTCTGAAAAACATTATGGTAGGTCTGGGCTGGGATGTCAATGCATTTGACTCCGGTGCTGACTTTGACCTCGATGCATCTGCTTTCCTTGCCGGTGCAAACGGCAAATGCCCGACGGAGAAGGAGTTCATTTTCTACGGTAACCTGAAGCACGAAAGCGGTGCTGTGGAGCATATGGGCGATAACCTCACCGGCAGCGGCGACGGCGACGACGAGCAGATCATGGTGGATCTGAGTCTTGTTCCTGCAAACATCGAAAAAATCGCTTTCACTGTTACCATCTATGAGGCTGAAAAGCGTCATCAGAATTTCGGTCAGGTCTCCAATGCATTCATCCGTATTGTGGACACTACAACCAATACGGAAATCATTCGTTACGACCTCGGTGAGGACTTCTCCATCGAAACCGCAATTGTTGTCGGTGAGCTGTACAAGAACAACGGCGAATGGAAATTCAATGCCATCGGCAGCGGCTTCCAGGGCGGTCTTGCCGCACTCTGTGGTCACTACGGCATTGATGCCGAATAATCATTTGTTATTATCAGGAGGTAAACGATCATGCCAGTTAATCTTACAAAAGGACAGAAAGTCAGCCTGACAAAGGACAATCCCGGTCTGAAGAACGTTGTAGTCGGCATCGGCTGGGATGTCAATGCATTCGATACCGGCGGAGACTTCGACCTCGATGCTTCCGCATTCCTGCTCGGTGACAGCGGTAAAGTCACCTGTCAGGAGGACTTCATCTTTTACGGCAACCAGAAGCATCCGAGCGGCGCTGTCATGCATCAGGGCGACAACCTTACCGGTGCGGGCGACGGCGATGATGAGCAGATTAAGATCGATCTGAGCCTTGTGCCTGAAAATATCACCAGAATCGCATTTGCAGTTACCATCTATGACGCAGAGAACAGACACCAGAACTTCGGTCAGGTGAGCAACTCCTTCATCCGTATCTTCAATGAAGCAAACGGTGAGGAACTCCTCCGCTATGACCTTGGTGAGGACTTCTCCATTGAGACCGCTTCCATCTTCGGTGAACTGTACAAGAACAACGGCGAGTGGAAGTTCAATGCCATCGGCAGCGGTTATCAGGGCGGTCTGGCAGCGATCTGCGGAAGCTACGGCGTAGAGGTCGGCTAAGGAGGTTTGCCATGTCGGTAAAACTGCAAAAAGGACAGAAGGTCAGCCTTTCCAAGGAAAACGCGGGATTGTCACAGATCATTGTCGGTCTTGGCTGGGATGAAGTCAAGCCTGCAAGAAGAGGCTTGTTCGCTCCGAAACCGCAGCCGATCGACTGCGATGCATTCGCACTGCTGCTCCAGAACGGCAAGCTGAAAGGCAAGATCGACATTGTGTATTTCGGCAATCTGACACACGTTTCCCGTTCCGTCCGTCATATGGGTGACAACCTGACAGGCGCAGGTGACGGCGATGATGAACAGATCGTCATTGACCTGAATTCTGTTCCGGCCCAGTATGACAGAATTATTCTGGCTGTCAATATCTATGAGGCAGTAGAGCGCAATCAGCATTTCGGTATGATCCAGAATGCATTTATCCGTCTTGTGGACGGCAGAAACAACAATGAAATGTGCATCTATAACCTGACTGAAAATTACTCCGGCAAAACCGCCATGATCTTCGGTGAGGTCTACCGTCACAACGGCGAATGGAAATTCAATGCTGTCGGACAGGGAACAAATGATGCTTCGATCGGTCAGTTTGCGCAGAGATATCTGTGATCCTGTTCCGATTCTTCGGTTGACAAAATGAAACGGATGGGATTTTCCGCAAACGGAAAGTCCCTCCGTTTTTGATAGAAAGCAAACGGTGATACTATGAGCAACCCGATCACAGTCCGCCTCAATCCGATCACACCGCAGTCTCTGGACAGTTTTCTGCGGCTTCGCAGCAGTTGTATCAACGGAGAACGTGATGTGTACTTCGTGCGCTCCCTCGGAACATATGCCGGTCTGCCCCAGACTGTGACCAGAGCTGACCTGAAAATGTGCAGCGAAATGGCAGAAGGACGTGTTTTATATCTCCGTCCGCAGCCGCTTTCCCGTGCGATTCCCGCTGAGGAGACAGCCTTCTATGCGGAAGGCTATGCTGCATGGAGCAACGGCGGAAGTATCCGGCTTCGTCACAGTCAGGATACGGCATTTCTGGTACAAATGGACAAGGCGTTCCGTGAAGTCCTGCACATCTACCGCACATCCCGCCCGTCGGTCACGGATACAATGGTCAGAAACTATGCCCTCAAGCTCTGCTACTGGACGGATACGGTATTGCAGAAAGTTCTTGTCCACTGGTATGCAAGTCAGAATGTCAAGCTCATTGCCGTCAATTTCTGCAAAGAACAGGAATATCTGTTCCTGTATCTGGCTGCACGGCTTTGCTGTGATGTGTTTCTGATCTGCACCGAATCGGATATTGAAGGCACGGAAGCACTCCGTTCTCTGTCCGCTGCCGTCTCCTGCGGAAACTTCGGAAAAACCGAAATTCCCGCCTTTTCCGTTCCTGTTCATCAGAGTGCGCCCGTACCTGCACAGACCCGTTCCGACAACACCCCCAAGCTGCATATTCCGCAGCGCCCTGCCCGACAGAAATCCCCTGTACCCGCCGCTGCACCGCAGGGCAATGTCCGCCTGAAAATCCCTGCACATCCCGACCGCCATTCTGCTCCGCCGCCTGTACAGCCCGCTGTCAGCCGTGCGCCTGCCCGACCTGCTTTCAGCCGTACAGCACCTCCGCCCGTGTCACGCAGTATGCCCGATACGGAGCGATTCGAGAAGTCCTATGAGGAGATCGCTGCAATGGCTGCCTCTGTCGTGATGATCGGCGTGATCGGCAGCGACGGCGAGATCCACGGCAGCGGTTCGGGAATCATGATCGGACGGAACGGCTATATTCTCACCAATTTCCACGTTGTCCGTGAAGGGCGTATGTACGCTGTCCGCATTGAGAATGAGGACAAAGCCTATGTGACGGGTCAGATCATCAAATATCATGCCGACCTTGATCTTGCCGTCATTCATATCGACAAAAAGCTCACGCCGATTCCGGTCTACAACGGCAGCAAGCCCCTTGTACGGGGACAGAAAGTGGTTGCCATCGGCAGCCCGCTCGGCTTGTTCAATTCGGTTTCGGACGGGATCATTTCGGGTTTCCGCACGATCGACGATGTGGATATGATACAGTTCACAGCTCCGATCTCACACGGCAGCTCAGGCGGTGCTGTCCTGAATATCTACGGGGAACTGATCGGCATCAGCACCGCAGGCATTGACAGCGGACAAAATATCAATCTCGCAGTCGGTTATGAAAGTATTCTTCCGTTTGCAAGAAGTTTTTTGTGATAAGGATACAATATGAAAACTATTTGGTTCAATCACTGGTTCAGCACGGCTTACCAGATCATTCTGCTGCTTCGGAAAGAGAATCCCGATTTCCGTATCATCGGTACCAATCGGAATTTGCAGTCTCCCATTGCTTCTGTCTGCGATGCGTGGTATCAGGAGCCTTGCGGTCTTTCCGAGGAAGCCTATGTGGATTTCTGCCTTTCGTTCTGCCGTGAACATTCGGTTGACGTGTTTCTGCCGCGGCGGGGGATGCTGGAAATTTCCCGCCGAAAGGAAGAATTTGCTGCGCTGGGTGTCAGGGTCATGGCAGATGATTTTCCCGCCGTGGATATGCTCAATCACAAGGACGCTGCC
>JAILPP010000030.1 GCA_024699425.1 Oscillospiraceae bacterium
GGGCGTTGCCCCACACCCCAGCAGGGGCTCCGCCCCTGCACCCCGCAAGGGGAGCGTGGCTCCCCTTGACCCCATGTTTTTTTACAAATCCGCAAAGCGGATTTGTAAAAACGAGGTGGGTGCAGGGCGGTCACCGCCCTGCCGAGGGGGGGTGGGGGGCGAGTAGCCCCCCAATACCAGCCCGCAACCTTATAGCACAAAATGCCCCCGACGCTGCCGCATCGGGGGTGGTTTTTATTTCTCGTAGATCTTGTCGTCGTATTTGAAGAGTGTGAGCGTGATGGTCATGTTGCCGTTCTTGGTGCGGAGTTCGTCGATCATTTTCTTCTGGTCAACATTGGAGGGAACACGCACGCTGTAGATGCAGTCGAACATGGAACCGAAATTGGTGGTCTTGACTCTGCGGAGTCTCCAGTCGGAGCAGTACTTGTTCAGAATGGCATCAAACAGACCGTCATAGTTCAGATTTTCGGGAACGGAGATCTTCAGGGTCATGTCGGAAGCCTTGGGAGCTGCATAGTTCACAGCGTTCAGCGCAAACAGCACGATTCCGAGGATCACAAAGAAGATGACTGCATATGTAATATAGCCCATGCCCGTCACAACACCGAGTGCCATTGCCAGAAATACATAGCCGATGTCCTTCGGGTCAGCGGCAACACTTCTGTAGCGGGTCAGTCCGAAGATGCCTGCAATCGCAATGCCGCCGATGAAGTTAATGAGCATCAGCAGCACGCACACGATGGGCGGCAGCATAATGAGAGTAACTGCATAGCTCTGTGCGTAACCTTCCTTTTTATGCGTAAGCATATAAAGGACGCTCGTGCCGAATCCGAGGACAAGTGCCGCGATCAGGCACGAAAGGAATGTACCGAAATTCACCTGTACGGTGGCAGTGGTATAAGCGGCATCCGCCGTCTGAAGCAGAGAATTAAACATAGTATTCCATCCTTTCTATATCATACGTCTGTGGATTTACGGGAGCATTACGCCGCCTGCGGTCGGGCGATAGTAGTTTCTGTTGGTCGTGCGGACGATATTTCTTTCCGTTGTTTCTGCGGGTCTGGCTGCTTCCGGCTGTACGAGTCCTTCACGATAGAGTTTATGATGAATGTACCGCTGATACGCTCTGCCGTACTTGGAGAAGCTGATCTTGTAGATTTTCAGCTCTGCCAGTTTCTGAGATAACCAGAGCGGCATTGCATCTGCGATCTTGACTTCCATCAGACGCTGATTCGGGGCGATGATCTGTGCGCCGTAGCTCGGCTCTGCAAGGGAAAGATCGTAGCGGCGCTCTGTGATATTGCGGTCAAAGGTCAGGCGGAAATCGGGATCGTCCTTGCCGAAAAATGCGCTTCTCTGATAGCTGATGTACTGTTTCGGGAGAATCGGGTAGCTGTCGAGGAATACGTCCAGTTCCGAGAAGATCTGCTTCTGGAGATATTTGGTCAGTTCTGCGGGCTTCTGCCGCTGGAGCAGATACGCATCGGACTCTGCAAGCGTCAGGGTCACACGGCGCTTGGTCACGATGCCGCCGACCTTCTTCTTGATCTCCAGAAAGACTTTATCGTCGGGCTTGGCGGGGGAGAAGTAGCTTCTCAGGCGGATTTTCTCCTTGTAGTAGGGCTTTTCGAGCGATGTACGGATGAGATAATCATCCGGCGTATCGTAGTAAAGATTATAAATGCCGTAGTCCTTGCCGCCGACACAGAACTTGTCCGGGTCCATATACTTGTGAATCTCTTCGAGGAGTTTCTCATACTGATTCATATCCAGCATGAACTTGATCTCTTTTCTCATGAATGTACTAATAGCCATATTCCCGATACCGGAGAAGGAATTTCCCCGTGTATCTCCGCCCCTTTCAATTTGGATTTTTCGGATCGGTTTTCCTACTCGTTGTCCGATTACACTTACAGTATAATCCACCCGCCTTAAAACAATCTTAAATTAACTTAAAATTTTTTTCAGGTTTCTCATCGGCAGCGGTGCAGAGAAAAAACAAAAAACATCCGACTGTATGCCGGATGTTTTCATAAAGAGGAAGGTAAAAGATGTACAGCTTAATCCTGAGCTTTCGCCCATCTGCACTGCAAGCTGTCACTTTTTGAAAAATCCGTACCTTGACTGGAATGATATCATTCCACTGCGCTATCGTCAAAGCAGGTATTTTTCTACAGTATCCTCACAGCACGCCCGAAAACATTCACGAAAATCAGGAAGCAGTTGAGAGGGGAAACCTCCTGTTCTCTGTCAGCGGTTGTTCCTGTGTTGTACTGTTTTCATTATTTTACTCGATTTCGGAGACTAATTCAATATGCATTTATATCCAAAGCTAACCGATTATACTATAAAGTTGCGAAATTATGAACATTTTTTCCACTGCAACCATCTAAATCATGAACAAACTGTTAAATCAAAGGAATCAGATTTTTATTCACAAAGCAGCAACAAAATTCGACCTTATTTTTTCATGAAAATTTAACCTCCCGACAGCAAAGAAATGCCGCTGCCAGAAGCAGCGGCACCGTGGGTTACATATTTGCGATCTCTTCGTTGCCGACCATTCGGATTCCTGCCTGTTCCAGACACTTTGAAGCCTTCTTCTCATCGTCAACGTGCATCACGATATAGGCATCCTTGCCGATCACGGTAATGCAGGCGTAGAGATAGTCGATGTTGACCTCTGCCTCAGCCATCAGTTCCGTGATCCGGGAAAGACCGCCGGGCTGATCGTCCATTGCAACGCACATCACCTGCGTGATCGTGGACATAAAGCCCGCTTCCCGCATTGCTTCCTGCGCCTTTTCCGTGTTGCTGACGATCATACGCACGATACCGAAATCCTTCGTATCCGCAAGGGACATGGCACGAATGTCGATTCCTGCTTCTTTCAGGGTTTTTGTGACCTGAACAAGCTGTCCGGGCTTGTTCTCCATGAAAATGGAAAGCTGCTGTGTTGTCATAGTGAAAACCTCCTTTGCTGTAGGGAATACTCCCAGACCCGACGGACAATGCCTGACGGGTTATTCGCCGAAATGATAGCCCAGCTCGAACGCCTTCTTGTTCATCTCCACAAACTGCGGCTTGACCGTCTGCTCAATGGCGGCGATCCATTTTTCATAGCCGATGTGGAAATGCTTGGCAAGCTGTCCCATCAGCACGATGTTGACAGCCTTGACAGAGCCTGCCTGCTGTGCAAGGGAAAGCGCATCCATTGCCTCGATCTGTACGCCCTTGGCGGTCAGTTCATCGAGAATGTTTTCCGGATATTCCGCCGCACCGATGATGACGGGCATCGGGTCGATGCGCTGGGTGTTCGTGATGATAATGCCGCCCTTTCTGAGCAGATGTGCATATCTTGCGGCTTCGATTCTCTCAAACGAAATGACGAAATCCGCCTCACCCGACTGCACAACAGGGGAGTACACCTTTTCGCCGTAGCGTACATAGGTGATGACAGAGCCGCCGCGCTGGCTCATGCCGTGAACTTCGGATACCTTGATATCATATCCCTCATTGACAAGTACCTTGCCGAGGAGTTTGCTTGCGAGCAGCGAACCCTGTCCGCCGACACCGCAGATCACAATGCCTTTCGTTTCCATAGGATAATACTCCTTTTAATTGGTAGTGTTTTGCGGTCGCAAGCGACCGCTCAGGGGGGCTTTGCCCCCCTTACCCCCAGCAGGGGCTGTGCGCCCCTGCACCCCCGGCAGGACTATGCAGCCCTGCACCCGCAGGTTTGGGAATATCTGTTATTTGATAGATTCAAGTGCTCTGACAGCGTTGCGCACGCATTCGTCACAGGAGCAGAGAACCTTCCCGGTTTCCACACCTTTGAGATCTTTGCAGAGAGATGCGCCGCAAAGTTCTGTAAATTTCCGATGCAGCGCCTTCGCCTGCATCATATTGCCGCCTGTGAGACTCAGCACCATTTCTGCACCGACAAGCGCACCGCAGGTGCCCTCCATGCCGCCCATACCCGCACCGAAGCACTTGCCGAGGGTGCAGAGATCGGATTCGCTCCTGCCGAGAACATCTGCATAGGCGAGCAGAACCGCCTGACAGCAATTGTTCATTCGCTTTAACTGCGCCACCTGTTCGATTCTGTCCATGCTCATTTTCCTACGCACTGTGCGGGGGGAAGTTCCGCCATGGTCGACTCTTCATGACCGATCGCACCGAACGGGCAGAGCTGTTCACAGACACCGCAGCCCACGCAGAGGGTCGTGTCGATCGCCGCCTTGCCGTCTGCACCGATGTGAATGGACGGACAGCCGAGCTTCATGCAGCGCTTGCAGCTTCTGCACTTGTCGGGATCGACAAAGACGGGCTTCTTGGGCTTGACGTATTTGAGCAGAACACAGGGACGGCGGCTGATGATAACAGAAGCCTCGTCTGCTGCCAGTTCTTCCTTGACTGCCTTTTCCGTCTCTTCGAGGTTGTACGGGTCAACCACACGCACACGGTTGATGCCGAGGGAGTGGCACAGTGCTTCGAGATTGATCTTGGTGGCAGGGTCGCCCTTGATGTTGTAACCCGTGGTCGGGTTCTGCTGATGACCTGTCATGCCTGTGATGGAGTTGTCAAGAATGATGACCGTTGCCTTGGAACCGTTGTAAGCGATGTTGGCAAGACCTGTCATGCCGGAATGCATGAATGTCGAATCACCGATGACGCAGACGGTGTTATGATCTGCCTCGCCCTGTGCAGCCTTGGCAAAGCCGTGCAGACCCGATATAGATGCACCCATGCAGAGCGTGGAATCCAGTGCCGTCAGCGGTGCGGCAGAACCGAGGGTATAGCAGCCGATGTCACCGAGTACGGTGATCTTATTCTTGGAAAGAATATAGAACATTCCTCTGTGCGGACATCCCGAACACATCACAGGCGGGCGGACGGGGATTTGCGTATCCGCAGTTACTGTCTCCTTTGCGGGCAGACCGAATGCCTCTGCAATGGATTTCTGGGAAAATTCGCCCAGCGGGGTGAACATTTCCTTGCCAATGACTTCTACACCGATGTTCTTGCAGTGGGATTCGATCACGCCGTCAAGTTCTTCCACGACATAGAGCTTTTCCACCTTGGCAGCAAAGTCTCTGATCTTCTGAACAGGCAGCGGATTGACCATGCCGATTTTCAGAATAGATGCGCCCTCACCGAATACTTCCTTGCAGTACTGATAGCACGCACCCGTTGCGATGATACCGATTTTGGTATCGCCCATTTCGATGCGGTTTACAGGGGAAGTCTCGGCATATTCGACCAGCTTTGCCGTGCGCTCTTCCACAAACGGATGCCGTCTGATGGCATTGGCAGGTGCCATGATGAACTTCTGCGGGTTCTTTTCATAGGACTTCTTTTCGGGGACGATGCGTTCGCCTGTCTCCACAACGCTCTGTGCATGGGCAATGCGGGTACACATTCTCAGCAGACACGGCGTATCGAACTGTTCGGAGATGTCAAAGGCGAGCTTTGCAAATTCCTTACATTCTGCGGAGTCGGCGGGTTCAAGCATGGGAACTTTTGCGGCGATGGCATAATGACGGGAATCCTGTTCATTCTGGGAAGAATGCATACCGGGGTCGTCTGCCACGCAGACCACAAGACCGCCCGTCACACCCGTATAGGACAGGGTAAACAGCGGGTCAGCAGCCACGTTCAGACCAACGTGCTTCATGGCGCAGGCAGCACGGACACCACGCAGGGACGCACCGAAAGCCGTTTCCATTGCGACTTTCTCATTGGGTGCCCATTCGCAGTAAATATCATTGTAAGTTGCTGCAAATTCCGTGATCTCGGTGCTGGGCGTACCCGGATAGCTGGATACGACCTCCACACCCGCTTCATACAAACCTCTGGCAACGGCAGCGTTGCCGATCATCAATTCTTTCATGGGAAAATTCCTTTCTGACGGTAGTTTGCGGACAACTGCCCGCTTTATGCTTCGGCTTCGTTCCGCTTGTCGATGATGCGGCGAGCCTTGCCCTCGTAGCGCTGAATCGTATGCGGCGCAACAAGTGTGACCTTTGCCTGAATGCCGAGGACAGTTTTCAGCTTATCCACAGCTTCCTTCTGCTTGGCTTCGAGAGAACCGAAATTCTCCAGCAGGTTCACGTCATTGATCTCTATGCGCACTTCCAGATAATCCGTATAGTTCTTTCTGGTGAGAATCAGCTCGTAATGCGGAGAAATGCCCTCAATATTTGCCATCACGCTTTCGATCTGGGACGGGAACACGTTCACGCCTCTGATCTTGAGCATATCATCGCTTCTGCCCTGAACCTTTTCCATGCGTGCGTGGGTACGTCCGCACTTGCAGGTATCATAGTGAATGCGGGTGATGTCCTTGGTTCTGTAGCGGAGCAGGGGAATGCCCTCCTTGGAAAGTGTCGTGATGACCAGCTCGCCCTTTTCGCCGCGGGGGAGAACCTCGCCTGTCTCGGAGTTGATGATCTCCGGCAGGAAGTGATCCTCTGCAATGTGCAGACCGCAGCGGTATTCGCATTCACCCGAAACGCCGGGACCCTGCAATTCGCTCATGCCGTAGTTATCCGTAGAGAACAGCCCGAAGCCCTTTTCGATCTTGTCACGGAGCGCATCGGTGCAGCCCTCCGAGCCGAACAGACCGATACGCAGTTTCAGCTCCTCGTTGCTGATGCCGCACTCGTGTGCGACTTCGCTCATGTACATTGCATAGGACGGCGTGGAGATCAGCACGGTTGTGCCGAAGTCCTTGAGGATCATTGCCTGTTTCTTGGTATTGCCCGATGAGATCGGCACGACCGCACAGCCGAGCTTTTCCAGACCGTAGTGCAGACCGAGTGCGCCTGTGAACAGTCCGTAGCCGAACGAGATCTGTGCAATGTCGTTTTCATTGACACCGACAGCGGCGCAGAAACGTGCCACGGTATCGCTCCAGATGTCGATGTCATGGCGGGTGTAGCCGACAACGGTGGGCTTGCCCGTCGTACCGGAAGAAGCGTGGATGCGGACGATCTTGTTCATCGGCACGGCAAACAGACCATAGGGGTAGTTGTCACGGATATCGGCTTTTGTGGTGTACGGGATGTACTGCACGTCAGAGAGACATTTGATCTTATCCGCAGTCACGCCCGCTTTGGTGAGGCGTTCGTGATAGAACGGCACATTGTCCATGCAGTACTGCACCTGATGTTTCAGCTTTCTGAGCTGGATCTCCTCGATCTCCTGACGGGACATTGTTTCGATGTCCTTTTGAAAAAACATAATAACTTCCTTCTTTCTCGGTATTTTGCACGGAAACGGCGCAGGAAATTCTTGCATTTTGCCGATTTGCGTTATATTTTTATCGAATAATCCGTACAAATTGCATGATTATTACTATTATAACATGAAACTGCCTGTCTGTCAAGTACGCAGAAAACCCCCGGCTTTTCCGGAAAGCCGGGGGTTCGCATTGCAAAATCAGTTGACGATGGTCTTTTCGGTTTCCTTGTCGAACAGATGGATCTTATTCGGGTCAAGTGCAACCTTGATCTGATCGCCGGGACGTGCTGTGGATCTCGGGTCAACCATTGCAGTCAGCGGGATACCCTCGCACTCCAGATACAGATAGGTGGTAGCGCCCATCATTTCGGTGATCTCTACGTTGCAGTCGATGATACCGGTGTATGCATTGGAGAGGTACATTTCCTCGTCGTGGATGCATTCCGGACGAATACCCAGCACAACCTCACGCTCGATGTAGCGTTCCAGATCCGGAATGGACTTGCTTTCCGGAACGATGATCTGATACTTCGTGCCGCGGGCATTTCTGGAATCCTCAGAACCGAACTCTACAACGAACTGACCGTTCTCGTTTCGCTTCAGAACAGCGTCGATGAAGTTCATCTGCGGAGAGCCGAGGAAGCCTGCAACGAACTTGTTGCACGGAGCATCATACAGAGCCTGCGGGGTATCTACCTGCTTGATGAAGCCGTCCTTCATAACAACGATACGGTCACCCATGGTCATAGCCTCGGTCTGGTCATGCGTTACATAGATGAACGTCGTACCGAGCTTTTTGTGGAGCTTGGAGATCTCCGTTCTCATCTGCGCACGGAGCTTTGCGTCCAGGTTGGACAGCGGCTCGTCGAGAAGGAATACCTTCGGGGAACGGACGATCGCACGGCCCAGAGCCACACGCTGTCTCTGACCACCGGACATTGCCTTCGGCTTTCTGTCAAGCAGATGGGAGAGGTCGAGGATTCTTGCAGCTTCCTCTACCTTGCGGGCGATCTCGTCCTTGGGAACCTTGCGGAGCTTCAGACCGAATGCCATGTTCTCGAATACGGTCATATGCGGATACAGAGCGTAGTTCTGGAAAACCATTGCAATATCTCTGTCCTTCGGTGCAATATCGTTGACCAGACGATCACCGATATACAGCTCACCCTGGGAGATATCCTCCAGACCTGCGATCATACGCAGTGTTGTGGACTTACCGCAGCCGGAAGGTCCTACGAGGATGATAAACTCCTTATCTCTGATTTCGAGGTTGACATCCGTAACTGCCACAAAGCCGCCCGGATACTTCTTGTAGATACCTCTGAGTGATAAACCTGCCATATATTCCATTCCTCCATTGTTTTTTCGCAGCATGGTTTCAGAAAAAACCACACCCCAGACACCGGCAGTCGTGCAGAGACAGACCGACGGCGAAATTGTCTATTATTATCATACCAAATTTCGGAGAATATTTCAATCCGCTATTTACCTAAACTTACTGACTTTCATTTATCGAATATGACGAAAAATCATAAACAACCCGATCACGCAAAACAGGCATTTCACAGAGATTCAACATACTTTCAACATCCTTGTGAAATACTTCCAAACACGCTCCGGGAGGCAGTTGCGGTGGTAAAAGATAGCTTCCGACTGCGATGCGGTGCAGGTGTTCGACATGATTTCCGACCGCCGCAAGCATCCGTTTGACCTGATGATATTTCCCTTCCTGCACCCGTACAAGAGCATAATTTTCGTGTTCGCGGAGGGAGCAGATCTCTGCGGGGAGACACTGCATCCCGTCGGAGAGGGTCAGACCCTGTGCGAACCGTTCCGCATAGCTGTCCTCATAGGGGCGTGCGAGGCGGACGAGATAGCACTTGGGGACATGATGTTTCGGGGAGAGCATACGGTGTGCCAGTTCGCCGTCATCAGTGAGCAGGAGCAGACCTGTGCTGTCGGCATCGAGCCGTCCGGCAGGGAACAGCCCTTTGACACGAAATTCCTTTGGTACGAGGTCGATCACGGTTTTCTGTTTTCTGTCCTCCGTGGCGCTGATGACACCGACAGGCTTGTTCATGACGAGGTAGAGATGTGCCCCGCCCCGTATCTGTTTTCCCATGCAGGTGACGGTCTGCGTATCCGGATCGACTTTGAATCCGCCGTCCGTGACTTTCGTGCCGTCCACGGTGACAGCACCGCTGCGTATGATTTTTTTGATGTCTGCGCGTGAAAACTGCGTGCGGTCCGCAAGCAGTTTATCCAGACGAAATTGTGCCATAATTGCCTCCGTTCACGGCTGAAAAGCGCTAAAAAGCGACGGGTGGGTATTGGGGGCTACTCGGCGAACGCCCCCGTCCCCTCTGTCTCGTTCCTCGACATCTCCCCACCTCGTGGGAAGTCCACCCCAAACCCCCTCGGCATAAGCAGACAGCCAGCGAGAAACGAGCGCGGCTGGTCGCTTATACAGAGTAGGGCGGTGACCGCCCTGCACCCACATCGCTTTTGAATATGCGCACACTTACAGTTCTAAGAAGAAAATTTCCGAATAAAATTTAGCATGTACGATTTTGCGGGGGTGCATTTATGAAAAAAGGAATCGCCGTTCTGACCGCTGTCTGTCTCTTTTTATGTGCAGGGGTATTTCTGCTTCTCCGTCGGGAACAGGCAGACGGCATTCCGGCAGAAACGTCGGAAGATCGGGAAATCTATCTGTTTTCGCAGGGCTGGAAGGGACGGGAACTCACCGCACGGGAAATCACCGTGCCGGACACAGACGATGCTGTTTTTGCGGCGTATGCCGCCTTGCAGGAAACGCAGGGTCTGCCGCTGTCCCGTTATGCGGGGAAGCGGGCGGTCATGTACGTCTATCGTCTGGAGCAGTCGCCGCTGTATGCACAGCTTCTCGTTGCGGACGGCAGGCTGATCGGTGCGATGTGTACCGACCCTGCCGCACATGATCTGCTCGGCATCAGCGGAAAGTCCTGAAAATGCGGGAGCAATGCTCCCGCATTTTATCATTTGAACACTTCGATCATCTGTCCGAGAAAGGGAATGTACACAGCTTTGCCCTCAGCCGCATTCTTAATGCAGAAGATGAACGCCGCAATGCACAGGATCCCCGCCGCAAGACCCAGCAGCCAGCCGATGATCCCGCCGATGAACGGAATGAATCCGCACACAATGCGGACAACCGTGCCGAGTATGCTCAGTAAGCTGACGATCAGCCCCTGATTTGCGTAGAATTTGCCGTATTCGGACGTTCCGCCGTCTATGACAAGCGGCAGCCAGAACAGCATCGGAAAACACGCCGCCAGTGTAAATGGTTTCATTCTTGCGATGTCCGTCGGATCAAACCGCATGGTTTCATCAACGGGATTCCTGATTTGCTTCATGATTTCATCAAAGGTCATATCAATCGTCTCCTTCTTTCTTTTCTGCTTCGTTCAGTTCGGAGATCACCGCAATAAAGCCCGCTACATCATGAAAATCCTGATAAACGGATGCAAAGCGGACATAGGCAACGGGGTCTACATGGCGCAGTTCTGCCAGCACCAGTTCACCGATACGGCTGGAAGTCATCTGACTGTTCCAGTTTCCGGCGTAATACTGTTCGACGGCATCGGCAATGGCGTTGACCTGTGCGATGGTGACAGGGCGTTTCTTGATCGCCTGATAGACACCCGTCAGCAGTTTGTTGCGGTTATACGGTTCCAGCGTGCCGTCACGCTTGAGAACGATCTGCAAGGGCTGTTCGATCACTTCAAAGGTTGTAAAGCGCTTGCCGCAGCCGAGACATTCCCGCCTTCTGCGTTTGCGTTCATCCGTCGGACGGGAGTCCACGACTTTGGATTCTTCATAATCACAGTAAGGACACTTCATGGGTACTCACCTCTTTCGCTGTGCAGTTTCTTACATTATATCAGATATATGTTTTTCTGTCAACGGGTATGCTTCAGGATGATTCCGCACTTCGTTCCACCGATGCGATCATATGCGACAGCATCCGATAACCCGAAACCAGATCGGAGATTCCCCGGTAGCTGTCACGGTACAGTTCCAGAATGACCGAACAGTCCGGACTGTAGCGACGGAGCGCTTCCATAAAACTGCGGATACGGAAATTTCCCGCCCCGATGGGCAGACACGGTTCTGTCTCATTGTGGTCGCTGATGTGAACATGACAGACATGAGAGCCGAGCATATGCAGCATATTGATCGGAGATTCCCCCGCACGGACAGCCTGTTTGACATCCAGAACAAAATGCGCATCGTCACCGAGTATTTTAATCATTTCCCGCAGAAAATGCAGACTTCCACTTTGACAGCGGCTGACATTTTCCTGTGCGACCGTGATGCCGAATTCCTTTCCCGCATTGACAAGCCGCAGATAGCGTTCACAGTACTGTTCCGCCGGCATCGCATGGGCGAGGTCATTGCCGTGAAAAACAAAAATCTTCGCCCCGAATTTCTGCATAGATGCAAAGAAACGGCGGTAATACTGTATCATATCCTCAAGGCGGCGGTCATACGCCGTGAACATCATCAGCGGTTCGATCGGACACGCAAACGGATGCATCGAGGGAACACACACACCAAAACGCTGCATGATCTCCTGCATGGTATGAATGCGTGTACGGTCAAGGTCAGAATCGGCATTGACAAACAATTCCGCACAGCCGATGCCGTTGACGGCAAGATCATAAAGTGCTTCTTCCAGATGCTGCGGATACAGACACGCCGAGGATACACCCGCCTGCATGAGATCCCTCCTTTTCGGTTCAGTTCACATTTATTATAGCACAAAACTATACAAATTGCAAGGGAATACGGGAAATTTTTGAAAAAACCCTTGACAAGCCGTCCGGATTGTGATATAATATTGAGGATTGCTCAGGAAAGGGCAATCCACTCTCTATACCACAAGAGTGTCCATTCCTTGCCTGTTCTGACCGGCAGGCGAAATCCAAAAGGAGGTGCAGCAAGCATGGCAAAGCTGAGTGAAACTTACGAAGCAATGGTCGTTTTCAGCCTGAAGAAGGATGAGGATGCGATCAAGGCTCTCACCGAGAAGTTCAAGAATCTCATTGAGAAGCACGGTACCCTGACCGAGGAGGTTGATGAGTGGGGCAAGCGTAAGCTCGCATACCCGATCAACTACGAGACCGAGGGCTATTATGTTCTGTATTCTTTCACCGCTACACCGGATTTTCCGGCTGAGCTGAACAGAAAGCTGAACATCACTGACGGCGTTCTGCGTGCGCTGGTTACTACCAAGTAAGCAGACCCCAAAGCAAGAGTTTTCAAGAATCCCGAAACAGCGGGGAGGTACTGTCATGTTCAACAAAGTCATTTTAATGGGTAGACTGACCAGAGATCCTGAGCTGCGTACATCGCAGAGTGGTGTCACATTATGCAGATTCAGCATTGCGGTTGATCGTAGATTTAAACAGGGTGAAGAAAAAAAAGCTGACTTCTTTAATGTTGTCTGCTTCCGGCAGACTGCTGAGTTTGTCAGCAAGTATTTTTCAAAAGGTCGTTGTATTCTCGTAGAGGGAAGCGTCCAGAATGATAATTATACCGATAATAATGGTGTGCAGCACTATGGCGTCAATATTGTTGCAGATAATGTATCATTTACCGGTGAGAAACGTGACGATTATTCCGGCAATTTCGGCGGCGGACAGCCCTACGGCGCACCGCAGCAGAATAACGGCGGAAACGGCGGCTATAATAACAATTACGGCGGTCAGTCCTACGGCAATCCGCAGTACGGCGGTCAGCCGCAGTATAACCAGCCCGCACCCACGCCTGCTCCGGCACCTGCCCCGCAGGCAGCCCCCAATCAGGCACCGCAGCCCATCGAACTGGGGGATCTCGGCGATTTCGAGGAAATTCTGAGTGACGGCGAAGTACCGTTTTAATTCTTAGTAAAGGAGATTACACATATGGAACGTGAAAGAAGTTCTCGTCCTTCCAAGCGCCCGCGCAAGAAGGTTTGTATGTTCTGCGTAGATCGTGTGGAGAAGATCGACTACAAGGACATTGCAAAGCTGAAGAAGTGCATGACCGAGAGATCCAAGATCCTCCCCCGCCGTGTAACAGGCACTTGTGCTTATCATCAGCGTGAGCTGACGGTTGCCATCAAGAGAGCAAGACATGTGGCTCTGCTGCCGTATGTAAGCGACTAAGCAATTGTCCGTCCCCGGATACTTCTCCGGGGGCTTTTTGTATCTACGCACAAATCGTTTTGTATAAAGTCCACGAAAGCGATAACGTTTTTTGTGGGTTTTCTGAAAATTTATCAAAAATAGAAAAAGCCCTTGACATCACTCTGAAAATACGTTATAATAATAAGGTATAAGAGCGACGCTCTGAATTTGTCCGTGTCTTACCGTCGTGATGGCGGGGAGCCGGAGAGGGAGAGGAGGAAGATCCATGAAAAGAACATATCAGCCGAAGAAAATCCATCGCAAGAAGGAGCATGGCTTCATGAAGCGTATGTCCGACAGAAACGGCAGAAAGGTTTTAGCTCGCAGGAGAGCAAAGGGCAGAAAAAGACTTTCCCATTGACGAGTCAGACCACAAATCGCGAATTTGTGGTCTTTTTGTTTTATTCACAGCGGCAGGACGGAGGGCGGTTGCATGATCTACACGGAGATTCTCAGACAGAATCGGGAGTTTCAGCTCTGCTATCGCAAGGGCAGGAGCTTCGTTTCCAAATATGTCATTGTCTATGCACGCCCCAACAAACTGCCTTGCAGCCGTCTGGGTATCACCACGGGCAAGAAGATCGGCAATGCCGTCTGCCGCAGCAGGTCACGCCGTCTGATCCGACAGGCGTGGCGTGAAAATGAACTCGATGCCCCCATCGGTCTTGATGTTGTGATCGTGGCAAGAACAGGTCTTGCAGATCACAGCTCCGATGAACTGAGTGCCTACTTCCGTCAATACGGAATGCCTCTCCTGCACAGGATCTACGCAGGAGAGGACCCGATGCCCCGCACAAATCCGAAAGCGGGACACAAATCATGAAATATCTTCTCCTGCTGCCGATACGGTTTTACAAGCGGTGCATTTCGCCGCTGTTTCCCCCGTGCTGCCGCTATTATCCCACCTGTTCAACGTATGCATTGCAGGCAATTGAGCGATTCGGTGCGGTCAGGGGACTGTATCTTGCAGTTTGCAGAGTGCTGCGCTGTCATCCGTGGGCAAGAGGCGGGGTCGATGAAGTCCCCCTGCAATTCCCGCAGCGCAAAATACAATATCCGGCAGAGAAACGCCGGAACAGACAGAGAACAGAAAAGATTTCGCCTTATAATAAGGAATGAGGGTTTACATTGAATTTTATTATTGACTTGATCGCTGTGCCGCTTGGTTTCATCATGAAGCTGATTTACAATCTTGTCGGAAATTACGGCATTGCCATTGTACTTTTTACGCTGTTTACCAAGCTGATTTTGCTGCCTGTTTCGTATAAGCAGCAGAAGAATGCCGCAAGAATGCAGCTTCTCAATCCCAAGCTGAAAAAAATTCAGGAAAAATACAGGGATAAGCCCGAACAGCTACAGCTTGAACAGACGAAACTCTATCAGGAGGAGAATATCAATCCCTATTCTTCCTGTCTGACTTCGTTCATCCCGCTGATTCTGCTCTGGGGTGTGCTTGCGGTCGTTTATAAGCCCATGACCTATATCATGGATTATAAAAAACCCGTGATCGAAGAGGCAAAGTCCATCGTTCTCCAGCTTGACCCCGACATGGAAAAGACGCTCAGCAAAAACAGTATGCGTCAGGAACTGATTATCATGGGCAAGCTCCAGCAGGATTCCGATGCTTTCACCGCCGTTGTCCTTGACGGCAAAGTGACCGTCAAGGACAAGGACGGCAACGAATCCGAACAGAAACTCTCCTCGATCGACGCTTCCTTTGTCCCCACAGTCAACGACTTTGCCAAGACCTTTGTCATCGGCGGCACTAATCTGAGTGAAACACCGAATATCAACCCCACCAAAAATTCCACAGTATTCCTGTTTCTTATCCCGATTCTGTCGGGTCTGATGCAGCTTGCCATGACCATCTATATGCAGCATATGCAGAAGAAGCGCAATCCCGATATGCCGAACATGGGCATGATGAACGGAATGCTGTACTTCATGCCTTTGTTCTCCGTATGGCTGGCATTCACCGTGCCTGCGGGTGTCGGCTTCTACTGGCTCTGTTCCTCGGCATTTTCTTTCTTGCAGTCGGTCGGGCTGTATGCGTGGTTCAATGATGCCCGCGTGGAGAAGATCGGCGCAGCAGAGCGTGAAAAGGCAAAGAAAACTGCCCGCCGTCCTTCCATGATGCAGAAAATGCTCGAACAGCAGCAGGAACTGCTTGCACAGCAGGGCGCAGGCGGCGATTCCCCGCGTCTCGGCGTGGGTCCCTCCAATCGTGTACGCTACTCGGATGATGACGGCGAACGGAAATTGTCACGCTCCGAGCAGGAAGAATATAACACCGCAGTCATCCGCGAAGCCAGAAAACGCATGGCATCGAAATACGGCGAAGAAGAATCTGTGACGGAAACGGAAACTGCCAAAAAGAAGAAGTAACGGAGGAAGAGAGTATGAAGAAATCACAGAAATTTATCGCCAAAACCGTTGAGGAAGCAAAGAAAATGGCTGCGGACGCATTCGGCGTTCCGATGTCGGAGATTCAGTTTCAGGTCATTGAAGAGCCGAAAAGAGGTCTGTTCGGCATAGGATTCAAGGGCAATGCGACCGTACAGGCTACTTATGAGAGCATTGATATTTCCACCGCAGACCGCAATGCCGTGGAAGCCAAGGCAGTTTCTGCGCCTGTTGTTGCCGAAGCGCCGACAGCGCCCGCCGAGCCTGAACCTCTCCCCGTTGCGGAAGAAGTTCTCCCCGTTGCGGAAGAAGTTCTCCCCATCGTAGAGGATGCCGCACCCGTCACGGACGAGACTGCACCCGTTGCGGAAGCAGTCCCCGTTGCAGAGGATGTGGTACTTGCGGTTGAAGAAGAAGCAGCCCCCGTGCTGGAAACTGCCGCAAAGATCGAAGAAGCACTCACTGCTGAACCGACTGCCCCCGCCGAACAGGAAGCCGCAAAACCTGTTCCTCTCCAGCAGGACGAGGAACTGATTACAGGCGAGCCGAGCGCATCTTCTCTGGAAAAGATCGAGAAAGCCAAAGCCTATCTTCTTTCCGTCCTGAAAGAAATGGACGTGGAAGCGGAACTGGTGGTCAATGCGGGTTCGGATTCTGCCATGATCGACATTGTATCACAGAACAGCGGCACTGTGATCGGCAAGCGTGGCGAGACACTCGATGCGCTCCAGTATCTGACGTTCATGATCGCCAACCGCAAGGACAAGGAGTATTACAGAATCATTCTCAATTCTGCCAACTACCGTGAGCGCCGCCGCAAGACACTCGAAGAGCTTGCCGCCAAGATCGCCAAGAACGTACTGCGCAGCGGCAGACAGACCACACTTGAACCGATGAATCCTTATGAGCGACGTATTATTCATTCTGCGATTGCCGAAATCGAGGGAGTCAGCTCAAGAAGTGTCGGAGAAGAGCCTTACAGAAAGGTGATTATTTCATCCACCGCCAAACCCGCCAGAAGACCCGGCGGCAACGGCAGACGATTCGACCGCAATGACAAGCGGGGCGGAGGTCGTGACCGCAGAGGCGGACGCAATGACCGTGACCGCCGCAGCACACGCAATGAAAGTATCCCATCCGAGCGCATTTCCATGGACTCGATGAAAACTTCTTTCGAGAAGGACTACAAACGCCCGAAGGCTGATGATGAGATCAATGCAGGGCTGTACGGCAAAATTGAATTCTGATTTTAAGGGGGTGGACGGAAGCGTTCACCCCTCTTTTTCATGTACTTGTGCCGATGCGCTGATATGCGATTGCCGCCCCTTACGGGGCGGTAATGCGGGGGCGCTGCCCCCAACCCCCCGCAAGGGGTCGTGGACCCCTTGACCCCATGTGTTTTCTGAAATTCGCTTTGCGAATTTCAGAAAAGCGATGAGGGGTGCAGGGGGAATCATTCCCCCTGCCGAGGGGGTCAGGGGGGCGAGCAGCCCCCCTAACCGCCCCGCAAGGGGCGGCATCTGCCATTTGCTATCTTCCATACAGTAACAAGGAGGTAATGCCTATGACTGACACCATAGCCGCAATCGCAACCCCACAGGGGACAGGGGGCATGGCGGTGATCCGCATTTCGGGCGGACACGCCATTGCAAGAGCCGATGCGCTCTTTCAGCCCATACGGGGCAGGAAGCCTTCCGAAATGGAGAGTTACACCTGCGCCTACGGCTGCATCGTCCGTGACGGTGAGAAGCTCGATGATGTGGTTCTGACCGTATTCCGTGCGCCGCACAGCTACACGGGCGAAGACACCGTGGAGATCTCCTGCCACGGCGGGCGCTATCTCACAGAACAGATTCTGCGTGCGGTTCTGTGTGAATCTGTCCGTCTTGCGCAGGCGGGGGAGTTCACCAAACGTGCATTTCTCTCAGGCAAGCTCTCGCTCACGCAGGCGGAGGCGGTCGCTGACCTTATTTCGGCATCGGGTGAAAATGCCCTGAAAGCCGCACGTTCCCTGCGGGACGGCGCAACATTCCGCCGCATTTCCGACTTTTCACAGCGCATTCTCGTCATGCTTTCCGACCTTGCTGTCTGGGCAGATTATCCCGACGAGGACATTCCCGATGTTGACGGCGGTGTACTTGCACAGCGCCTGACAAGTCTCCTTGCCGATATGCAGACCCTTTTGCAGACCTATGACTATGGCAGAATTTTGCGGGAGGGACTGCATACCGTGATTGTCGGAAAGCCGAATGTCGGCAAATCGACACTTTTCAATGCACTCTCAGGCTATGAGCGAAGCATCGTCACCGACATCGCAGGAACAACCCGTGACGTAGTGGAAGAACAGATCCGACTCGGCAGCGTGACTCTGCGCCTGTCCGATACTGCGGGCGTTCGGAATACCGAAGAACAAATTGAAAAAATCGGCGTGGAACGTTCGTGGAAATATTTAGAAGATGCCGATCTGGTGCTTGCCGTCTTTGATACCAGCCGACTGCCCGATGAAGAGGACAAAGCTCTCCTGTCACGTCTGCCCATGCAGCGGACGATCTGCATCTGCAACAAATCCGATCTACAGCGTGCTTGGGAGCCGGAAAATTTCGGAGTTTCGGAATATCTGGAAATTTCTGCCAAAACAGGCGAACGCTTGCCGGAACTGGAACAGGCGGTGGAGCAGTTCCTCTCCAGACGAGCCGTTCCCGCAGAGGACGGACTGATTGCCAACGAACGGCAGCGCACCTGTCTGATGCAGGCAGCCGCCGCCGTACAGGAGGCGCTGGACACGCTGCAAGCGGGATATGCATACGATGCCGTGACCGTTTCACTGGATGCGGCAGCCGATGCGCTTTTACAACTGACAGGGGAGCGCATCACGGATAAAGTCGTCGATACCGTATTTGAAAGATTTTGTGTAGGAAAGTAGGCGTTTTCATGGAAAACAGCTTTGATGTGATCGTTGTCGGGGCAGGCCATGCAGGTGTGGAGGCAGGACTTGCCGCCGCACGTCTGGGATGTCGGACGCTGCTTCTGACGATCTCACTCGATCAGATTGCCAATATGCCCTGTAATCCGTCCATAGGCGGAACGGCGAAGGGGCATCTTGTGCGGGAAATTGATGCCCTCGGCGGCGAAATGGGCAAGGCTGCAGATGCCTGTTTCATTCAGAGCCGTATGCTCAACCGCGGGAAAGGTCCTGCTGTTCACAGTCTCCGCGTACAGGCGGACAGAGTGAAATATCATAATTATATGAAACACGTCTGTGAAAAACAAGAAAATTTGTTCGTCAAGCAGGGGGAAGCCGTTCGTATTCTCGTGGAAAACGGCGCAATTTCGGGAATTGTGACCCGACTCGGCACAATTTATTCCGCTAAATCCGTTGTCATTGCAACGGGAACGTATCTCAAGGGAAAAATCCACATCGGTGAAGCGAATTTTGAAAGCGGACCTGACAGTTCTCTGCCTGCAAATGCACTTGCCGAAAGTCTGCGTGAATATCTCCCGCTGCGGCGATTCAAAACAGGTACACCGTGCCGTGTCCACAAGAGAAGCATTGATTTTGATGCACTTGAACGGCAGGACGGAGATGCCGATATTACGGCATTTTCCTTTGAAAACGACGGCAGTTGTTTTCAGAATCAGGTGAGCTGTTATGTCACTTACACAAATGCACAGACACATGAGGTCATTCGTGCAAATCTGCACCGTTCGCCGCTGTATGCGGGCAGAATCGAAGGTGTCGGTCCTCGCTACTGTCCGTCCATCGAGGACAAAGTGGTTCGATTTGCCGACAAGGAAAGACACCAGCTCTTCATTGAACCGATGGGACTGGACACGGAGGAATATTATTTGCAGGGCATGAGTTCCTCACTGCCTGAAGATGTCCAGCTTGCATTTCTGCGGACGATCAGGGGACTGGAACACGTTGAAATTATGCGCCCCGCATATGCGATCGAATACGACTGCGTTGACCCCACAGCACTTTTCCCCACACTTGAAAGCAAAGCCGTGCGGGGGCTTTACGGTGCGGGGCAGTTCAACGGCAGTTCGGGCTATGAAGAAGCGGGCGCACAGGGCTTGCTTGCGGGCATCAATGCGGCACGTTCGGCACTCGGCAAACAGCAGCTTATTCTGGAACGTTCCGGCTCGTACATCGGAACGCTCGTTGACGATCTGGTATCCAAGGGCTGTTCCGACCCGTACCGCATGATGACATCCCGTAGCGAATACCGTCTGGTACTGCGGCAGGACAATGCCGATTATCGGTTAATGCCGATCGGGCGTGAAATCGGACTTCTACCCGAAGAGCGCTATCAGGCAATGCTGCAAAAATATGACCATGTTGCAAAAGAAATTCAGCGCATACGGACAGCCAATCTCGCCCCCTCTGCGGAACTGAATGCACTGCTTGCCGCACACGGCACGACACCGCTTTCCACGGGCTGTAAAGTTGCCGATCTGGTACGCCGTCCGCAGCTCGGCTATGCAATGCTTGCGCCGTTTGATGCGGAACGTCCCGTCCTGACCCGTGAGGAGCAGGAGCAGGTGGAAGTGCAGATCAAATATGAAGGCTATATTGAACGGCAGATGCTCGCCATTGATGCCGCCAAGAAACTCGAAAAGATGAAGCTCCCCGCCGATGCGGACTATACGCAGATCAGGGGACTGCGGCTGGAAGCCGCCGAAAAGCTGCAAAAACTGAAACCCGTGAGCATCGGGCAGGCATCGCACATTTCAGGCGTTTCGCCTGCGGATATTACCGTACTGCTCGTATGGCTCGAACAGCAGAAAGGAGGTCACCATGCTGCCGGAATTTGAATTCGCATCACCACTGTTTACCGCAGCGGGGCTTGATGTTTCACGTGAAACATATCAGAAACTGGAGGATTATGCCGCATTTTTGGTGGAATACAATGAAAAAGTCAATCTGACGGCGATCACGGACGGAGACAGCATTCTGAAAAAGCATTTCATTGACAGTCTGCTGCTGCATCATCTGTGCGAACCGCAGTTTCCGCAGGGGGCGGCGCTGCTGGACATTGGCAGCGGGGCGGGATTTCCGGGTGTACCGCTTGCACTTTTGCGGCAGGATCTGCAAATCACGCTGATGGATTCGCTGAATAAGCGCATTGTCTTTCTGGAGCAGTTGCGGGAACGTCTCGGACTGCAATACTCCGCAGTACACGGCAGAGCCGAAGAACTTGCCAAAAAGCCCGAATTTCGGGAACAATTCGACATTGTGACCGCAAGAGCCGTGGCAGCGCTTCCGACATTGGCGGAATATTCGCTTCCGTTTGTCAAGCAGGGCGGATTCTGGCTGGCAATGAAGGGACCGGGCGAGGAGATTCGTCCCGCATTGCAGGCGATTCGGGTACTTGGCGGCGAATTTGCAGAGGAAAAGCAATATCGTTTGCCCGATGGGGAGGAAAGGGTGATTTATGTCGTAAAAAAAACAGGTCACACGCCGACAAAATTCCCCCGCAATAGCGGTCAGATCAAGTCCAAACCGCTGTAAAACCGTTTGAATATGCAAGGAAATCCGTTATTCTCGAAAGAAATAACGGATTATTTTGCTGGAAATCCGTTCTGAAAGCTGTTATAATGAATGTATAGAGAAAACATTAAGGAGGCAGCTATGGCAGGATTATTGACTCTGGTCAGGGAAAAGATCAGTGAACAGCGGGTCGTGCAGATTGCAGCGGCAGAAATATTTCCAAATCGGTATCAACCGAGGCGGAAATTTGCGGAAGAAGATCTTCGGACACTTGCCGACAGTATCCGACAAAACGGCATTTTGCAGCCTTTGACCGTCCGCAGGCGGGGAGAACAGTACGAACTGATCGCAGGAGAACGGCGGCTTCGTGCCGCAAAAATCGCAGGTCTTACCCATGTTCCGTGCATCGTGATGGAAATTTCGGACAGAAATGCAGCAATTCTTGCGCTTGTCGAAAATATTCAGCGGGAAGACCTGAATTATTTTGAAGAAGCCGCCGCACTGGAAAAACTGATTACTTGCTACGGCATGACACAGGAAGATGCGGCGTTGCAGCTTGGGCGAGCGCAAAGCACCGTTGCCAACAAGCTGCGCCTGCTCCGACTGACGGAATCGGAGCGAACCTGCATTCTGGAAAATCACCTGACGGAACGTCATGCAAGAGCGCTGCTGCGGCTCTCTCCGGGAGAGCAGCGGGTAAAAGCCATTCAGAAAATTGTCAAATTGGGGCTGAATGTCGAGAAAACGGAGCTGATGATCGACGACATGATCGGCAAAGCAAAGGAACAGGACAGCCTCAAGCGCCGTGCTGTGCTGTTCAAAGATGTCCGACTGTTCACGAACACGATCAACAAGGCAATCGAAACCATGCAGGCAGCGGGTATCCCGGCTGCCTCACAGAAAATGCAGTTTGACGACTACATTGAATACCGTATCCGTATTCCGCTGATAAAACGGGACAGCTAAAAGAGGGGGAGCGTTTGCTCCCCCTTTGTGTGAATCATGTTTCACGTGAAACATTTACTCTGTCAAACTTTCCAAAGAAAATTCAGAAAACTGCTTTACAAATGCCGCCAAACATGGTATAATAAAATAGGTAATACCAAATTCAGAAAGGGGCGGCAGAATGGGAAAAATCATTGCGGTTGCCAATCAAAAGGGCGGTGTCGGAAAATCGACAACAGTCGTGAATCTGGCTGCCTACCTCGGTTCACGGGGGAACAAAGTGCTGTGTATCGACACCGATGCGCAGGGAAATGCCACGACAGGTTTCGGAATCAAAAAAAAAGGGGTCACAGCGGCGTATGATGTCCTGCTTGGGAAAGCAAAAATCGAAGATGCTGTGATCGTCACGGAATTCAAGAACGTTTCCGTCATACCGGGCACGGCAGATCTCGCAGGTGCAGAAGTGGAACTCATCAAAATGGAGGACAAATTCCGTCGGTTAAAGGCGGCAATTCTCCCGATCAAGGACGATTACGACTTTATTCTGATCGACTGTCCGCCTGCGCTCGGAATGCTCACGCTCAACAGCCTGACAGCAGCAGATGAAGTGCTGATCCCGATGCTGGCGGAATATTATGCACTGGAAGGACTGACACAACTTGTCCACACCCTGCGCCTTGTGCGTTCCAATTACAATCCCGGCTTGCAGATCTGCGGAATTGTATTCACGATGTATGACAACCGTCTGAATGTTTCACGTCAGGTCGTTGAGGAAGTGCAGAAATACTTCCCCGATAAGATCTTTCAGACCAAAATTCCACGGAATGTCCGGCTTTCCGAAGCTCCGAGCTACGGAAAACCGATCATGTATTACGACAAGAACTCCAAAGGCGCGCTGTACTATGAACTGCTCGGCAAGGAAGTACTTGGCGAAGAATTTGACAGCATTACAAAATGGAGAATGCGCAAGGGCTTGATCTGACCGCATTTCCGGAAAGGAGGAAACCATGGCGATTGGAGGACTTGGCGGCGGATTGGATATGCTTTTTGAAGAAAACTCGTCAGATGTGCAGGTAAAGCGCACACTGCGGCTTTCCGAATTAGAGCCGAACCGCGCACAGCCCCGCAAGAACTTTGATGAAGCATCTATCGCAGATCTGGCAGATTCCATTCGGCAACACGGGGTTTTGCAGCCGCTTCTGGTTCGCCCGATGCCGACGGGGGGATATCAGATCGTTGCGGGTGAACGCCGCTGGCGTGCCGCAAGGATGCTTGGACTTGATGAAATCCCCGTTGTCATTCGTGAACTGACCGATCTCGAAACCACGCAAATCGGCTTAATCGAGAATTTACAGCGTGAAAACCTGAATCCGATCGAAGAAGCGCTGGGATATCGGCGGTTGCAGGACGAATTTGACATGAAGCAGGAGGAAATTGCCAAAACCGTCGGCAGATCCCGCAGTGCGGTTGCAAATGCGATCCGCATTTTGCGTCTGCCGGAGGAAGTGCAGGAACTGCTCATTGACGGCAGTATTTCGTCAGGTCATGCAAGGGCATTGCTTGCATTTTCGGACGAAGAAAAGATGATTACCGCCGCACACAAGGCAGCCGCAGGGCTTCTGACGGTCAGACAGCTTGAAAAAATGGCTGCGGAACTGGACAAAGCCGAAGAAGAAGCGGAGCAGTCCGTGCGTGTACACGCCTATTACGGCGAAGTAGAGCATTCCCTGCATGAACGGCTTGGGCGCAAGGTGAAAGTGCAGTACAAGAAGAACAAGGGAACGCTGACACTGGAATTTTACGATGATGACGATCTGCGGGAGCTGGCGAATTTGCTGTCTCCTGAAGATGCATAAGCGCAAACTGTAGAAATGTTTCACGTGAAACACGAAAGGAAGAACACATATGTTAGACATTAAATTTTTAAGAACCAATCCCGATATTGTAAAGGAAAACATCAAAAAGAAGTTTCAGGACGAGAAACTTCCGCTGGTAGATCAGGTCATCGAGCTGGACAAGCAGTTCCGTGAGGCAAAGCAGAAGGGCGATGATCTGCGTATGCAGAAAAAACAGCTCAGCAAGCAGGTCGGAAAGTGGATCGCAAGCGGAGAGGTAGCAGGTCCTGAGGAAGCAAAAGCCCGCATTGCCGAAGAAAATGCAAAAATTGATGCAGAAATGGAAGCACTCGGCAAGAGTGAGGATGAACTTCAGGCAGAAATCCGCAAGATCATGATGGTAATTCCGAATATCATTGACCCGTCCGTGCCGATTGGCAAAGATGACAGTGAAAATGTCGAAATTGAGAAGTTTGGCGACCCGTTTGTACCGGATTTTGAAGTTCCGCATCATGTGGACATTATGAAAAGACTTGCAGGCATTGACAAGGAATCCGCCGCAAGAACGACAGGCGAGGGCTTCTATTATCTGATGGGCGATGTGGCAAGACTGCATTCATCTGTTCTGAGCTATGCCCGTGATTTCATGATCAACCGTGGATTTACCTATTATATTCCGCCGTACATGATTCGTTCCAAGGTTGTAACGGGTGTTATGAGCTTTGCGGAGATGGAAAACATGATGTATAAGATCGAGGGCGAAGATCTCTACCTGATCGGCACGTCCGAGCATTCCATGATCGGCAAATTTATTGACACGATTCTGCCGGAAGAAAGCCTGCCGCAGACACTGACGAGCTATTCTCCGTGTTTCCGCAAGGAAGTCGGCTCCCGTGGCATTGAAGAGCGTGGTGTATATCGGATTCACCAGTTTGAGAAACAGGAAATGGTGGTTGTCTGCAAGCCCGAAGAATCTCCGAAGTGGTATGACATCATGTGGCAGAATACGGTGGATTTCTTCCGCACGCTGGACATTCCGGTTCGCACGCTGGAATGCTGTTCCGGTGATCTGGCAGACCTCAAGGTGAAATCCTGTGATGTAGAGGCATGGTCGCCCCGTCAGAAGAAGTATTTCGAGGTCGGAAGCTGTTCAAATCTGGGTGATGCGCAGGCACGCCGTCTCCAGATTCGTGTACAGGGCGAGGATGGCAAGAAATATCTTCCACACACACTGAATAATACAGTTGTTGCGCCGCCGAGAATGCTGATTGCATTTCTGGAAAACAATCTAAACGCAGACGGCAGCATCCGCATTCCTGTTGCACTTCGTCCGTACATGGGCGGTCAGGAAGTGATCCCCGTCAAGGAATAATTGCAATTATATACAGAAAAATCCCCCTTTCATGAAAAGGGGGATTTTGTTTCACGTGAAACACGAATCGACGAACATCGCCGTACCCGTGCGGATGATTTCCCGTGAACCGTCCGATTTTTCGACGATCAGACCTGCATCATCGGAAAATCCGACCGCTTTTGCTGTCATTTCGCCGTTCTGCCCCTGAACACGAACCATTCTCCCGATGGTCATAGAATAGTGTGAATACACAGGCAGAAACGTATGTGCGGACAATTCGGGCAATAATCTGTCAAGCTGCCGCAGAATTGCCGCAAGCAGCGGCACACGCAGAACGGATTGCCCTGTTTCGGTCTGTAAATCGGTCACAATTGGCTGTAATACCTCAGAAAGATGCGGATCGGGGTGCAGATTAATGCCGATGCCGATGACAAGATAATCCATGCGAAGCAATTCGGCATTAAAACTGCCTTCTGAGAGGATACCGCAGATTTTTCTGCCATTCAGGAACAGATCATTGACCCACTTGATCTGCGCCGTGATGCCGAATTCTGCAAGTGCCTGATGCACAGAGGCAGCAGTACAGGCAGTAACAGCCATCATCTGAGTCGGCGGAAGTTTCGGGCGAAGAATCAGACTCATATAAAGCCCGCCTTTCGGCGAATGGAATTGCCTTCCCAAGCGGCCTTTTCCCATTGTCTGCCTATCCGCAACGATGACCTGACCTTCAGGCGTACCGTCCGAGGCAAGGGATTTTGCGAAATCATTGGTAGAAGCGGTTTCAGACAGCCACTGCACTTTCCAAGGAATTTTGCAATCCTTCACAAGCGAAAGAAACGACTTTTCATCATAAAGATCAGGCACAGACTCCAGTTTATAGCCCCTGTTTGGCACGGAAGCGATTCTCACGCCCTCCGATTTCAGTTGTTCCACGGCTTTCCAGACAGCATTGCGGCTAACCTGAAACTGCTGTGCGACCGCCGCACCGGAAATAAACTGTTCAGGCGAAGAAAGCAATACATGCAAAACTTCATCTCGTAAATTCATAGCAGCAACTCCTTTCACAAATCCTGTCACTATAAGTATAGCACAATTCTTCCAAAAAAGCAAGCATAAACCCACGTCCCGCCGCATAAAATGAAGCAGGAATGAAGCGGGAGGGAACGCCATTGGAGGAAAAGAGCTATCAGATTGCCTTAGCGGGCAATCCGAACGTTGGAAAATCGACCGTATTCAACGCCTTGACGGGAATGCATCAGCACACGGGAAACTGGGCTGGAAAGACCGTGGAACAAGCGAAAGGCATGTTTATGTTTCACATGAAACATTTTGAACTGATCGACCTGCCGGGAACGTATTCTCTGCACTCGGTATCCGCAGAGGAACGTGCAGCACTGGAATACTTCTTCAAAACGCCGCCCGATGCGGTCATCGTTGTCTGTGATGCGTGCTGTGTGGAACGAAATCTGCCGCTTGCACTAGAAGCGGCAGAACTTTGCCCCTGTGTGATTGTATGTGTCAATCTCATGGACGAAGCAAAGCAAAAGGGCATACAAATCGACATGGAAACACTGCAAAACGAACTGCAAATGCCAGTGGTCGGCATCTGTGCGAGGGCAGGGGAGGGGTTGGACGGGCTGCTGGAAGCACTGGAACACGTCCTTGAAGCGCCGCAGGCGAACATTCCTGTTCATTATGAAGCAGATATTGAAGCACGTCTGCAAATTCTGACGGATATGCTGAAAGAGCAATCCGTCGGATTTGCGGCACGGGGGACAGCACTCCGCCTGCTCGCCGAGGAATCCGATGTCGGGACATGGCTGAAAATGGAGGAAATGCCGCCGCATATCACAACGCATTTACAGGAATTGCTTGCCAACCTGAAAAAAAACGGCTGGGATCAGGAATGTATACAGGACAGCATTACACTCTCGATCATGGAGCGAGCCGATCAGATCGCCGCAAAAGCGGTCAGAATCCCGCCTGAATCCGACAGGAAAGACCGCATACTGGACGATATATTCCTTGGGAAATACGGCGGAATCGTCATGCTTCTGCTGCTCTGTTTTGTACTATGGCTGACGATACTGGGAACGAACGTACCTTCCGCCATGCTGGAATCCCTGTTTTCCGTGATTGGAAACAAACTGCGGGACATCCTCAGCACTCTGCACACGCCGGAAGCGCTGACAGGATTTCTGATTGACGGCATCTACCACACGACAGCATGGGTTGTGAGTGTGATGCTGCCGCCAATGGCAGTATTTTTCCCGTTTTTCACGCTGTTAGAAGATGCAGGGTACTTGCCGAGAGCCGCATTTCTCCTTGACAAGCCGCTGCGAAACAGCGGAGCGTGCGGAAAGCAGGCACTGACCATGTGCATGGGACTTGGCTGCAATGCCTGCGGTGTAACAGGCTGCCGTATCATTGACAGTCCCCGTGAACGGCTCATTGCCGTACTTACGAATGTATTCATGCCCTGCAACGGCAGATTTCCGATGCTGATTTTTCTGGCAGGGATGTTGATTTCGGGTAAAAACGTCCCGATGCAGGCAGGAATCACGGCGCTTGTGATCGCAGCAGGTGCAGGCATCACCTGTGCCGTATCCGCATTTCTGTCAAAAACATTGCTGCGGGGGGAAAAGAGTGCATTTTTGCTGGAACTCCCGCCATATCGGAAACCGCAGATCGGAAAGACGTTTGTACGTTCACTGCTTGACCGCACCATATTTGTACTGGGCAGGGCAGCGGCTGTAGCAGCACCTGCGGGTGCAGTGATCTGGCTGGCATCGAATTTACAGACAGAAAGCGGCAGTCTGCTGCAATGCATCGCAGATTTTCTTGATCCCGCCGCAAAATGGCTGGGAATGGACGGCATGATTCTGCTTGCATTTCTGCTCGGACTGCCCGCAAATGAAACCGTCATGCCGATGATTCTGACAGGTTATCTGTCACAGTCCGCCATGATTGGAACGGAAGAAACCGCCGCAATGCGGGAAATTCTGAC
>JAILPP010000061.1 GCA_024699425.1 Oscillospiraceae bacterium
ATCGCTGCGGATCAAGCCGATCTCCGCCTGTACACGGTCAACGTGTCCGATGTTCGAGAAGTAGGCGAGCTGGTTCAGATTCGTTCCGATCTTCCGCAGCTCGTGCAGGATCGGCGCAATGCTTTCCTCAATGGAGTAAACGCGCACCTCGGAACGGCGGATGGCTTGCATGAGATAGTCGGTCTTGCTCAGACCGCTGGCTTTCTGCTTGGCTGACCAGAGGGCGAATTCCTCGTCGGTCAGTTTCAGACAGATAGCATGGTTGCGTGTGCGATTTGGCATAGGCACTCCTTTCTACCGTCTCAAATCCTGTTACGGTACGCCCATCCCCTCGGACGATATCCTGACTCGGGGCTGGGTGACTGCCGTGTAAGCGGCGGCAGGGGGAGGTCTCGGAGGGGTTTACCCCTCTGAGCAGGTAGACCGATGTGTCAATACATCGGTACTACCTGCCTACCCCCAAAAGCGAGGGCTGCGCTCACGTTTTCGGATGGACACGGCGTGTGTGTGTCAACCCCCGAAGCGGTGCAGCCGGGTGTGTGTGCGCTCTGCTCCGGCTGTGCTGTGCGCCGACCGCTGCGATACGGACATGACAGCACTTTCGGGCAGAAATGCGACAGGCGGGAAACGAGGGGGAGCAGCACACACCCGGCGTATCGCAGAAAGCCCCCGAACCGATAGCCCCCCCGATACGGCTTGCGGCGGGTTCTTGTATCAGCCGCCGATGAAGTCGAGGTCGATGGCGGAATCGTCGGCTTCCGGCTCGGCATGTGCGGGGGAAACAGGCGGCGGAACCGGCACAGAATAGCCCGGATTCAGACTGAGGAGAACGCCTGCAAGGAGTTTCGGCATTTCCGCCGTGACCGCCTTGTCGACTTCGCCCACGATCTGCGCCACGAAACGCTCCTCGCGCTGGCGGTTCTCGAAATACGGGTCATCCTCCAGCTGCTGCATCCGGTCGAAATACTCATTGACTGCCCGGACAACCGCAGTATTGCCGGACTTGACCTTGGTTTTGTCGTAGCTGTGAAGATAGTTCCAAGCCTTCGCGTGTTCCGGGTTGTCCAGATTGAACCGGAAACAGGTCATTTTTACCATCACTTGCCCTCCTTTTTAAGTTGCAGCAGGGCAAATTCTTCGTAGCCCTTGGCAGAAGCACAGATGTCCTTGATGATCGTCACGCGGTCTGCCCTGTAATTCCCGAAATGCTCGATCAGCCTTCCGCCGCCGCCCGTGATGTAGAGCCGCATGAGCTTCGGGTCATACTCGTACTTCCGGAGCAGGGCGAAAATGCTTTCCGCATATTCGCTGATTGCCTGCCGGAGAACAGCGGCATACTCGTCATCAATGTCCGCCTTGCCGGAGCGGATCATGGTCTGGATGACGGATTCGTCCACGGTCACGCCAAGCTTGTTCATCATGGCGTTGGATGCCGCCTTGACGCACTGATTCACACCCATCTTTTCGGTATAACTCTGCGTGGCGAGGGGCTTTTTGTTGTGAATCATCATGATGTTGACCGTCCCGTTGCCGATGTCCGCGAGCATATTCAGCCCGGTCATTTCGCGCAGATTGTCCACGACTGCGGCATATCCCTGCGGAAACACATGACACCCGGCGATGCGGACGGAGTAGCGCGTGTCCTCATACCGGAAATCGACCGTTTCACGCTGGAGCATATACTTGCGGAACGCTTCGCGCTGCCGGTTGACCCATGTCAGCGGCAGACCGACTGCAAGCTGCACATCGGCGGACGTGATGTTCTCGCGGTTCAGCTCGCGTGCGATGCCCATGAGCGTGAACAGGTAGTTGTCATTGTCCTGCCACTTGTCGGGCAGGTACTCCTTGTGTCCCTCACCGATCAGGTAGTAGTTCCCGTCAAGGAGCAGCGTGTTTCTGGTGAAGGTCGGCGGTGCGTCGAGCTTGGTGATCCCGGTCGGCGTGACGGTGTTGGCGGTCTTGATATTGCCGTAGCCGTGGTCGATGCCGATGATCCGGAAATCCTTGTACTGTTTCATGCGATTTACCTCCTGCTATATAATGTATTCGGCTCTGGGTCTGCGATCTGCTCGCTATCCCCTGAGCGTATTTCCATTATAGCTTTTTTCGAGGGGCTTGGGGTTGCATGGATGTTGCATGGATGTTCCGGAAAAGGGCGCAAAAAAAAACAGAAGTGCATTTCAGTTATATAGAGAAAGCCCTGTTTCATGACGGAAACAGGGCTTTCTGTTTATCATTGATGCGTTTATGAATATATTCTGATTCAAAAATCAGTATTGACAAGATTTAGAAATCATTGTATAATATATTCTAACCTTTGCAGAGATGCCGTCTGAATTGCTGCTCCGAAAATTGTAAGAAAGGACGAGGATACAGAATGCCCGAAAATCCGTTGAATCTCATCATACAGACATACTATGCGGATATACTTCGCTACTGTAATCGCAAGCTTGGCGATCATCATGCCGCTGAGGACTGCACACAGGAAGTATTTTTATTGCTTGTAAAGAAAGCTGACAGGCTCGACCTGTACAAAGATATCCGTCCATGGCTTTATGCTGCCGCTGACCGGATTATGAAAAACTATATTCGCCGAAATCCACCTGCGGAGGACATGGAGGACGTTCCTGAACCGTCGGAGGATTTTCCATATCCGGAAAGCATTCTCGATGAACTGGAGCCGCCGGATCGTGAACTGCTCGTTGCGTATTTCAATGCGGACGACCACCGGCAGCTTGCCCGTTCTTTGGGAATTTCACAGGCGGCACTCTATATGCGTATTTGCAGAATCAAAAACAAAATCAGAAAAAATCGTGATATTCACTGAATAAAGGCGAATGCCCCATATCATTTATGTGAATGTACATAAATCTGTATTTTTGGCGTTAGAAATTGCCCTCTTCACGACAGGTACAGATAGAGGGCAGGGAATGAGGTGGACACATGAAACGTTATGTGGAAAAATTATTTGACGGCAGCTTTGAAAAGGAAGCATTTCAGCAGATTGACCAGATGCTTGATATGGAAATTGAAAAGAAGCCCTCTGCGCGTGACTATGACAAGATCTCGGAATTGACCAGGGCGCATGCCGAACTGTCCGGAGAAGAAGCGTTTATACAGGAAGCAGCGGAACGGGGAATCCGCCGCCTGTCGGAGCAGATTAAAAAGCATCCGAAGCTGTATCGGCGAAAGAGGATCCGGATTGCGGTAACGGTTGGTATTGCAGCAGCACTTTTGCTGACTGCTAATACAGTGACGATTCTGGCAGAAAATCAGAATATTGTTTCGTTTATCATTGAGAAAACGGAAAATAGTTTTTCTGTGCAGCCGATTCCAAAGACCGTTGTGGAACTGCCGACCACGCCGGATGACCCATACGGCATCAAGGCAGAATGCGCGAAATATGAACTGGAGGTGGAAGCGCCGACGTATTTGCCAGAAGGTTTTGTACTGTGGGATGTGGATGTGATAGAGAAGGATATTACAAAAATGATTTCATTCAAATTTCATAGAGATACTGAATTTCTTGTATTGCAATACACAGAATTATATGACACAAACGCAAAAGGTAACATTCCAAGTGATTTTTTTAATATTGAAGAAGTTACTGTTAATGGAAAACCCGCAGTCACATCCAAAGAAGATGGTCAGTATACACTACTGTACTATGTTGGAAATATGGAATATCTATTATATTCCGATTCATTAAGTTACGCAGAATGTGACAAAATCGTTGCATCAATAAAAGACTAAGGGGTGGTTCTATCTTAATAATAGACTATAACCACGCAAACTAAACATATAGAGGAGGTAATGTTATGAAAAAGAAACTGAATGCTATGATTGCTGTGCTTTTATGCGCAGCCTGCACGGCACCCTGTCTCCCCACTTTTGCAGAAGAAGACGGAAATGATGACCTGTTTACATATGACCCTGAACAGGCACTTTTGATTTTCGGAACTGCACTTTCTTCCGATGCAAATGAAGAGGACAGCGATCCCGTAACCGGTTCCGGAGAAGGTGACTACTACTTCGTAACTGGTTTTGGTGAAGAAACTGTAAATTTCACGGATGAAAGAGGCATCCGGAATGAACCTTGCATGTATTTCACCGGTGTTAACGGAAACGGCGGAATCATGATCCGAAGCTACATCTTTATGTATGACATCGAGCGCATGAATGATGTGAATTTCAGGGTCGGGGATGTTTTCACGCTCGTATACGAAGGCGATGATGAAGCAAAAGCTGACTGGGATGAAACCGACCCTGATAGCGGCTGTATGACATTTGATCAAAACAGAGCATGGAGTCTGAGAAATTGGTTCTATTGTGGCGCACCGCAATGTTACTGGTGGCTTTCTCATGATGCCGGGGTCTGCGATGACGATTTCCCGAATAAAGAAAGGGTATTCCATTTTGCAGTCACTGGCAATCTGCTGGACGATCTTGGAAGCAAATTTACAAAGGTCTGTGAAACAGAATCGGCTCAACCCAGAGAAACGAACATCAATGAGCATATGTTTTTACAGCCAATTCCCGATGATGTTGAAATCATTCCCTGCGTGATCGGTGACGCAAATTCTGATAAAAATGTAGATATCATTGATGCTATTGCAACGAATAAGTACGGGATGGGAAGCCGTGCATTAGATGATGAACAGCTGGCTGCTGCTGATGTAGACAAGAACGGCATAGTGGACAGCCATGATTCCTTGAATATTCTCAAGTATACAGTTGGTGAACTGGATAGTTTTGAAGGGCTTGCAGAAAAGTAACATCTGATAGCATCTGTCATTCTCCATTACTGATACAGAGGGAGTCTGCGAAAAGCAGGCTTCTTCTGCTTTTTATTGACAGAAAGCTCTTGCAATCGCTTGGCAGGGGCTTTCTACTTATACATTTAGAGTTTTATGGCGCGAAAACATCATTTGATCACGCCAATAATATCGGATTATAGCTGCTTAAGGTAGACTCTCCATTTGTCGGAATCACTGGTGTGGTATAATATGAGAGTAAAGATTCAGCTTCATGCCACCGCCGTTAAGGAGGTAGCATATGAAAGCTATGAAATTGCCCAGCGGTAATTACCGCACTGTTGTTATTGCAGGATTCGATAAGAATGGGAAGAGAATTT
>JAILPP010000095.1 GCA_024699425.1 Oscillospiraceae bacterium
AAAAATGCCCGTACTGCGATTTTTATTCCGTTCCCTACCGCCGTGAAACAGCGGAACACTATGTCGCCGCCATTCTGCGCAATATCGGGAACTATACGATTCGTGACAGCGTGGACAGCATCTATTTCGGCGGGGGGACACCTTCACTGTTGTCTGCCGCACAGATCGGGGCGGTTCTGGAAGCGTGTGCAAAGCATTTTTCCGTGCAGACAGGGGCGGAGATCACGCTCGAATATAATCCGACCGGAAAACGGGATGCCTACCTGCGGGAACTGCACAGCATCGGCTTGAACCGCCTTTCTGTCGGGACACAGAGCTTTTCCGATGCACAGCTTCGGCTTCTGGGAAGGACACATTCGGCAGAGGAAAACCGTCGTGCCGTTCTGAATGCATATGATGCGGGATTTACCAATATTTCCTGCGACCTGATGCTTGCCGTTCCCGATCAGACGGAGTCGATTCTTGCCGAAACACTTGCATCGCTGACGAAACTGCCGATTTCCCATGTTTCGGCGTATATGTTGCAAATCGAGGAGGGAACTCCGCTTTCCCGCAACGCTGAACTGCTGCGGCGCTGCCCCGACGATGATGCAGCCGTTGACCGCTATCTGCAAGCCGTTCAGACACTGGAAACAGCAGGACTGCATCAGTATGAAGTTTCCAGCTTTGCAAGGACGGGGGCGGAGAGCGTTCACAATCTCAAATACTGGAAATGTCAGCCGTATCTCGGCATCGGGGCAGGGGCGCATTCGTGTTTCGGCGGGAAGCGATTCTGTGTGCCGAAAGATGTAACTGCCTTTCTGACATCAGATCATCAGCCGGAAACGCTCCTTGACGAACATCCGTCTGACCGTGAGGAACGCCTCATGCTCGCCCTGCGCCTGACGGAGGGCGTGCCGGAAACACTGCTTTCTGCGGCGGCACTGCGGAAAATTCCCCTGTTGAAACGTGCGGGCTATCTGGTATCCTACAGGGATGGAAATATTTCACTCACCCCGAAAGGGTTCGCAGTATCCAATGCTGTAATTGCAGAATTGCTGTCATGAACGGAAATGTCAAAGATATACTTGACGTTTCCTGCGGTTTATGCTATAATGAACAATGTAGAGTCTCTCATGTGATTTTTGGTCTGCCTTTTTGTATAGAATGGATTTGGAACATTTACCCTGACATTCTGTGGCAGCAGAAAAGGCATGGAGGGCGGTTTATTTAAAGGAGGGTGATGCAGTCATATGAATAAAGCGAATTCAAAGCTCCCTCAACGTATTTTTCAGGAAGTGAAGGAGTGGAGCTGGCTTATTCCCAGTCTGGCAGGTGTGCTGGTTTTCTATGTGATCCCGTTCTGTGTAGTCATCTACTACTCGGTACTGGATAACCCCATCTTCAAGCGATTTGTCGGGCTGAATAATTTCCTGAGTCTTTTCAAGAATGAATCCTTTCTGACGGCATGTAAGAACACTGCGATCTTTACCGTGATCGCTGTCCCGCTTTCCGTGGTGCTTGCGCTGTTTATCGCAATGGCACTCGAAGCGAAGATCCCCGGCAAGAGCCTGATCCGTACCTGTTTCCTCTGTCCGATGATGGTGCCGATCGCTTCTGTCGTGCTGGTATGGCAGGTCATTTTCCATATGCACGGTTCTCTTAACCAGTTTATCGGAATGTTCGGTGCGCAGCCCGTGGACTGGCTGAAATCCTCGTGGTCTTACATGGTACTGACGATCATGTTCCTGTGGAAAACACTCGGTTATAACATGATCCTGTTCATGAGTGCGCTCGGCGGTATTCCGAAGGATATTCTTGAAGTCGCTTCTCTGGAGGGCGCAAGTCCTGCGTATACATTCTTCCATATCAAGCTGCGCTACCTTTCACCGACCATTCTGTTCGTGACCATTCTTTCGGTTATGAGCAGTTTCAAGATGTTCCGTGAAGTGTACCTGCTGACGGGCGACTATCCTTCCCCGAATGTCTATTTGCTCCAGCACTTCATGAACAACACGTTCAATTCTCTCGATTATCAGAAACTGTCCAGTGCAGCCGTGCTGCTCGCCGTTCTGATGGCGGTCATCATGGGCGTTCTGTTCTTCCTGGAGAGAAAGCTCGGAGAGGATGTGGAAGAATGACGAAATACTTTGCCAATCGGAGCAAGCGGAAAAATGCGGCGGAAATTGCGCTGTTCGTGGCGGCGATTCTCGCAGCGATCCTGTTTATTCTTCCGACGATCCTGACGATCAGCAATTCCTTCATGTCCAAGACGGAGATCAATGCCAACTACGGTGCGATGATCTCCAATGCACAGCAGTCCGGTTCCATGTGGGGCAGCGGCGTACAGGAGGAATCCAAGCAGAGAATCTTTATCTCCAAGGATCTGAACCTCAAACTGATACCGGATATGGTATCGTTCAAGCAGTACATCACAGTGCTGTTCATGTCACCGGAGTATCTTCTGAAATTCTGGAACTCCGTTATCCTGACAGTACCGATCACAGTATTTCAGATCTTGCTTGCCGCTGTCACGTCCTACGGCTTTTCACGGTATAAGGGCAAGGCACGGGCGGTGATCTTCTTTGTATATGTCATTCTGATGCTGATGCCCTATCAGGTAACACTTGTGCCGAACTTCATGGTTTCCAAGTGGCTGAACATTCTGGAAACACGCTGGGCAATCATTCTGCCGGGCATCTTCTCACCGTTCAGTATCTATCTGCTGACCAAGACGATGCGCCGCATCCCGACGGCACTTTACGAAGCCGCCAAGCTCGATGGCTGTAATGAAGTGCAGATCTTTCTGCACATCGTAATGCCGCTGACAAAAAATGCCATGCTCTCTGTCGGACTGCTCGTCTTTATCGACAACTGGAACATGGTGGAGCAGCCGCTGATTCTGCTGAAAAAACAGGAAATGTACCCGCTTTCGGTTCTGCTTTCGCAGATCAATTCGGGCGATGTGGAGCTTGCCTTCGCAGTTGCTGTCATTTATATGGTACCGGCACTGCTGCTGTTCCTCTACGGTGAGGAGTATCTGCTCGAAGGCGTAAGCTATTCCGGCGGTGTCAAGGGATAATCCCATACCTATACAGAGCGATTAGGAGGAATATGTCATGGATGAAAACCAAAATCAGAATAATAAGCGGCGTGAAACCATAAAGACGATACTGATCTTCTTTCTGGCAATTCTGCTGGTGCTGACTTTCTTCTCCAACACCATCATGAATTATACGCTGCCGACAGTTACAACGCATAATGCGTACCAGCAGAACATCAATGAAAAGGTGCGCGGCTCCGGTACGATCAATTCCAAGCAGGATTACAAGATCAAGGCAAAAGGCACCCGCAAGGTGACAAGTCTCAACGTCAAGGTTGGCGATACCGTCAAGAAGGGCGACCTGATTATGGTACTCGATTCTGCTGAGAATTCGGAAACCGTGAAATCGGCTCAGGATGCACTGCGCAGCGCTGAGGTCGATTACCAGAAGGCACTGCTCACGGCAGCACCGGATTACTCGGACGATACAACGGGAATTGCAAGAGCCCGTGAAGATCTGCAAAAGGCGATCACGGAACTCGATGAGGCACGCCGCAAGCAGGGCAGTCTCATCACAGAAGCCGCAAACAAGGAAGCCACCCGCAAGTCCGGTGAGGCAACCAGCCAGCAGAAAACACTGAACGAATACCTGTCCAGCATCGCAGCAGGGAACTACGATGACCTTCCTGCACGTTACGGCAGCAGCATTAACACTGCGGTTGCTGCGGTCAAGGATGCTCAGAGAGCGTATGATGAGGCCAAGGCAAATTATGAGGAACTCGGCGGTTATGTTTCGTCGTCGTCTTCTTCGGGCAGTGCGGGCAGTTCTGCCAGTGCGGGCAGTTCTGCCGGTGTCGGCTCTTCCGCTTCGATGTCTTCGGACAGCAGTTCGACAGATTCTTCTGTCGATGACCTGACTCGTAAGATCGAGGACAAAGAAGTGATTGTCAACCGTGCAAGAGAGGACTATGAACAGAACACTGACCCCGAACAGGAGCTGACAAAAAAGCGTGCATGGGAGGATGGTCAGCGTGAATTACAGCACCTTCGTGAAGATCTGGAAAAGGCACAGCAGACTGTCGAAGCGGAAAAGAAGGCAGCAGCCGAAAGACAGGAGCAGCAGCAGGAGCTGGATTTTGCAAAACAGGCAATGCTCGATGCAAACGATCAGTTGACCTATGCGACAAATTCCAAGGATCAGACTGTTTCTTCCGTGAAGCGCATGATTAACGATGACATTGCTGCCCTTCAGAAAGAGATTGATGCTGCCAAGGAGATCACAGATGCCTATTCTTCACAGAAGAGTGAGAACATTTCAACACTGGAAGAGGCGGTAACGACCAAGCAGAGAGATCTGGAGGATAAGATCCGCAAGCTCGACCAGACCAAGAAAAAGGATGCTAACAGTCAGAAAACCGATGATCTCGATCTGGAAACCAAACGACTCGAAGTAGAAAAGAAGAAGGAAGCACTGAAAGAGGCAGAAGAGAAAAGCGGTACGATGAATATTGTTGCCGAGAATGATGCCGTTGTGAAGGAACTGAATGTAGCTGCCGGCGATGATGCCCCCGACGGAACCACACTTGCGACACTCAACCTCACGACAGCAGGTTTTGTCGTAGAGCTGAGCGTTACAGAGAATCAGGCAAAGAAAGTAAAGATCGGTACGGGTGCGGATGTACGCTGCTCCGGTTCAAATGTGAAGGCGATCCTTTCCGGTGTCAAGACCGATACAGCAAACCGCAATAGCAAGATCCTCGTCTTTGATCTGACCGGCGAAGAGATTGTTCCCGGCGAAACTGCTGAAATGACGATTAGCTGCTCGAATCAGACTTACGATCTGGTCGTTCCCAACAGTGCAATCCAGACGGACAACAAGGGAAAATATGTTCTGATAGCCCGTTCCAAGTCCACACCGCTTGGCAACCGCTATTATGCAAACCGTGTGGATGTCAAGGTTCTGGCGCAGGACGATCAGTACAGTGCGGTACAAGGTGATCTGAGCAGCGGTGATGCTGTCATCAAAACTTCCGAAAAGCCTCTGAGCAGCGGTGCGCAGATTCGTCTGGAGGAGAAGTAATGAAGCTGAACAAAACGTACATCATTGCATCGGTTATTGCTCTGGTATGCGTGATCGCTGCGGTTTGTTTGGAATTGATCAGCCATTCTCTGCTAAGCGGTCTGCTTCATCAGACCGCAGCAAACCGCTATATGGGCGAAGCCGGAACGGATTATAAGCAGTTTTCCGTGTTTTTCGGAGTGAACAACCGATTGACAACGGATGAAGTCAAGTCGGTTGAGGATTCGATCAATCAGAATCTGAAAGACAATTCCGTGAATGCAGAGAGTGAGGACAGCAAACTTTGGTATGACGCATGGAGTGTTGATATCGGTGAAGTCACGGCGGGCGGTGTCAAGGATTCCGAGGTCATCTGTCTGGCAACATGCGTTGGCGGTGATTTCTTTAAGATTCATTCCATGCGCCTGATGGACGGCAGCTATATTGAGCCTGATGATCTGATGGATGACAGAGTGGTCATTGATACTGTAGCGGCGTGGAGTCTTATGGGTTCTTCGGAAATCAGCAACATGGAAATCACGATTGACAATGTGCCGTACCTGATTGCAGGTGTTGTGGAAACCGATAAGCCGTCAGATTCGGTCTATGGTTCTGCGGGACGCATCTGGATGCCGTATCCCCCTTCCGCTGCAAACGGCTCTTCCGGCGGCACAGTAAGCTGTTATGAAGCAGTCCTGCCGAATCCTGTCCGCAATTTCGCAAAGAATTGCATGGACAAAGCGTTCGGAATGAAAAGCGGCAAGCAGATACTTAACAACACTGACCGCGGTTTGTTCGCAAGCAGATTTGAACATCTGCGGAATCTGCGGCAGATGGTCGCAGTAGAGGACGGCATTGCCTACCCGTGGTGGGAAAATGCCGCACGACTGCGGGATTACACTGTTGCACAGCTTTTCGGCGTTGAGATCTTACTGCTCATATTCCCTGTATTCTGTCTGTGTGCGGGCATCTGGATACTTTACAAGTTCCTGTCTGCACTGATCAGCAAGAAAATCGAAGAAAACAAGCGGCGTTACCGCACCATCGAAAAAGACCCCTATGCCACATAAAAAGAAACCCGAAGGCGGAAATTTCCGTCTTCGGGTTTTGTGTTGTCTGCGTTCAGCGGTTGCCGTCAATGTACTGTTCGAGCGTCAAAGTGCCGCCTGTGCCGATGTAGGCTGCATATTGCAGGACAAAAGTGGCATCCTTGGCGTTGATCTTGCCGTCACGGTTGACATCCGCTGCCTTGCGTTCTGCTTCCGTCATCAGGGAATTGATGTCCTCACCCGTACCGATCTTGGAGGCAGTGACGAGGATCAATGTGGCATCCTTGGCATTGACGGAACCGTCTGCTGTCACATCTCCGAGCAGAAGCTCTTTGGCTGCATTCGGGTCGATGACTCTGACAGGGAACGAAACAGAAAGTTCCTCACCGTTGTCCGTATAGTACAGCGTGATCGTGTACTCACCGACTTCGTAGTTTCTGAAGCCGGAGTAATCCTGTCGGAGCTGATAACCATTCATATCCAGATGCAGCTCACGGTTATCCTTTGTCCGTACATAAACAACGCCGCCTGTCAGATCAATCCACGAATTCAGCGGGTATTCCGTTTTATCCGGCAGCTTCTCCACACGGATCTCTGCCTGAACGGTGGAAGACTGTGTTTCTGTTGTGGAAGTTGTTGTGGTTTCTGTGGTCGCTGTGGTTGCGGAAGTTGTGGTCGTTGTTGTTGTCGTGGTGGTTGATGTAGAAGCAGAGGTCGTTGTCGTTTCCGTGGAAGTGGTGGTTTCGGGTTCGGGCGGATCGGTTTCGGTGGTTGTGGTAGTTTCTGTTGTGGTTTCCGTTGTGGTGGTCGTTGTTTCTGTTGTGGTGGTTTCTTCTGTTGTTGTTGTTGTTTCTGTCGTGGTGGTAGTAGCCTCGGTCGTGGTGGTTGTGGTCGTGGTTGCCTCGGTGGTGGTTTCGACGGCTTCTGTCTCACCGGGGATGTAGCGGTTCGGCAAAGCTGTGTCCGATACAAGGAGCATTTCCCAGTAGTAGCGTCCGTCAACAACGTGGTATCCCATACCGATGGAATGTGCAGAACGGTTCAGGATCCACTCGTCAATACCGGATGCAGCAAAGAACTCGTTGATCGCATCAGATGCGCTGGATGACGGTTTCTGTACATACGCTTCAAACCAGAAACGACCCGTGATACCGTAGCTGTTCAGATAAGGTACCACTTCATTGTCGTTCATGCCCGTGAAATTGGTCGGACCGAGCTTCATGGCACGATCCTGTGCCGCCTGAATGATACTCGGTGCAGCATAGAGCTTTGAGACATTGGCGGCGACACGGCGTTCATTGACAAGCTGAATCGCCTCGTTAATCAGTTCAATCGAGCCGTCCTCTGCTGCCGAAACAGCCATCGGGACTTCTGTGTGAATGACTGTTACCGGCACATGGAGTGTCAGAACAGCCATCACCGCCGCCGTAATGACGGCGGTGATACGTTTGCGCAGTTTCATGATGATTCCCCCTCAGAATACAGCATTATTTTGCCTTGGTTTCGATCTCTTCGAGCAGTTGCGTCAGCAGAGCATCGACAGATTTCACGCCCTGATCCTCGCCCTTTCTGGTGCGGACAGAAACGGTCTTGTCGTTGACTTCGTTATCACCGATCGTCAGCATATACGGGATCTTTTCAAGTGTTGCTTCTCTGATTTTCTTGCCGACCTTCTCGTTGCGGTCATCAATGGAGCAGCGGATTCCCTTGGCATTCAGTGCCTTCTGCACTTCATATGCCCAGTCGAGGTGACGGTCTGCGATCGGAATGATCTTGACCTGTTCCGGCGATACCCAAAGCGGGAGTGCGCCGCCGAAATGTTCGATCATATAGGCAAGCGTTCTCTCAAAGCAGCCGAGGGACGTTCTGTGAATGATATACGGTGTTTTCTTGGCACCGTCCTTGTCCACATACTCCATGCCGAAACGCTTTGCAAGCAGCATATCAATCTGAATGGTTACGAGGGTATCTTCCTTGCCGTAGACGTTTTTATACTGAATGTCGAGCTTGGGACCGTAGAAGGCAGCCTCATCAATGCCGATCTCGTATTCCAGTCCGAGGTGATCGAGGATCTCGCCCATGACACGCTGTGACTCGTCCCACTGTTCCTTGGTGCCTTCGTACTTGTTCTTGGGGTTTGCGGGATCCCACTGGGAGAAACGATAGGTGCAGGATTCGAGCAGACCGACTGCATCGAGGAAGTAGCGGACAAATTCCAGACAGCCCTTGAACTCCTCTTCAAGCTGATCGGGGCGCAGGATGTAGTGACCTTCGGAGATCGTGAACTGACGTACACGGATGAGTCCGTGCATTTCACCGGAGTCCTCGTTGCGGAAGAGCGTGGACGTTTCCGTCAGGCGCATGGGAAGATCACGGTAGGAGCGCTGCTTGTTCAGATAGACTTGATACTGGAACGGGCAGGTCATCGGGCGGAGTGCAAAGCATTCCTTGGATTCGTCGTCGGGATCTCCGATGATGAACATACCGTCACGGTAGTGATCCCAGTGACCGGAGATCTTGTAGAACTCACGCTTTGCAAAGAGGGGCGTTTTGGTCAGCAGGCAGCCGTGTGCCTGTTCGTAGTCCTCGACCCAGCGCTGGAGAAGCTGTACCACTCTTGCACCCTTGGGCAGCAGGACGGGCAGCCCCTGACCAATGGTATCGACAGTTGTGAAAAATTCCAGCTCTCTGCCGAGTTTGTTGTGGTCACGCTTGGCGGCATCTTCACGGCGCTGAAGTTCCTCTTCAAGCTGTGCAGCCTTGGGGAAGGCGGTGCCGTAAACACGGGAGAGCATCTTGTTTTTCTCGGAACCTCTCCAGTAAGCGCCCGTGCAGGACAGGAGTTTGAACGCCTTGACAGTCTCTGTCGTCATCAGGTGAGGACCTGCGCAGAGGTCTGTGAAATCGCCCTGCTTGTAGAAGCTGATCGGTTCGCCCTTGCCTGCGTGTTCCTCGCACAGCTCGACCTTATACGGCTCGTCCATTTCCCTGAGCTTTGCGATCGCCTCATCGGGCGGGAGCAGGAACTGTTCCAGCGGGAGTTTTTCCTTGACGATCTTCTTCATCTCGCCTTCGATCTTGGTCAGCTCTTCCGGCGTGAAGGGGTGTTCCACATCGAAATCATAATAGAACCCGCCGTCAATTGCAGGACCGATGGCAAGTTTGGTATTGGGGTACAGTCTCTTGACAGCCTGTGCCAGAATATGGGAAGCCGTATGCCAGAACGTTTTCTGACCATCGGGATCATCGAATGTACATACTTCAAACGTGCAGTCTTTGGTGATCTGCGTGCGCAGGTCACAGACTGCGCCGTCGATCTTCACACAGCAGGCTGCCTTGTACAGTCCCATGCCGATGCCCTTGACGATCTCCGCAGCGGAGAGGTTCTCCTCCACCTCGCGTACAGAGCCGTCCTTTAACGTTAATTTTACCATGATATATCTTCCTTTCTGATTTATTATGCTTCGATCTCATAAGCACTGAGCAGTGCCATCAATTCCTGATCGGACTGCTTCACGCCGTTTGCAAAGCCGATGAAAACCGCACCCCAGAAAAACAGGAGCGTGACCAGAAGCAGCCAGCCTTTCCAAAGCGAAAAGACAATGACAAGCGCCGACCAGATGCACATGAAGATCAGAAGTGTTTTATCCATGCGGTATTCGGCACGGATGAGTGTGCCGTCCTCGTCGATGCGGATTTCCAGCCGCAGCGCAGGACGAAAGAAGTTGCGGTCGATGTGGGAAAGCTGCCAGCCCTGACCGTCACTGTTTCCGTGGAACTGCTGTCCGACGGCAGAACGGATCACCTTATCCGCCTCTGACAGGTCAAGATCTGAATGCAGCTCCGTAGTCTTGTGAAGCCTCCAGTACAGCTTCATTGTATCACCTTCTCTCCGTATTGCCGTCCGGCATAGAAACAAAAAAGTCCCGAAGTCAAGGGAATCCCCCTGAACTTCGGGACGATAGTCTTCTACCGTGGTTCCACCCGAATTCATGCGCCGGAACAGTGCATCTTCATTACAACCGGATAACGGCGGTCAGCCGCTGCGGATTGGGCAGGCTCGGAGGCGGTATCGTCAGCAGTACGACATTCTGCGGTCACTTTCAGCCCACGGTGACTGCTCTCTGGAAAAATGCGGGAATCCCCGACAGCGGACGCTTCCTCGTCATCACTTTCTTATATCTTAACACAATTCTCAGCGTTTGTCAAGAGGTAGTTCATGCTTATTTCAAATTATCAACGAGTGCGGACTGTCAGGATTTACAAACTTTACAAATCAGGATGCCATCATTTCGTCTGCAAGGGCAGCGATCTGTTCACGGTTCTGCTGGGTGAGTGCGGACTTGATCGAAACAACAGTTTCCGCAAAGGTGATATTCTTCGATTTCTCGAACATACCCTTCATGACCTTGGCAGCCATCGGTGCCCATGTGCCGTTTTCAATCAGACCGATTTTGCGATTCTGATACCCCCGTTCGGTCAGATCGTCAATGAAATGCTTCATGAACGGGAAAATATCTGCATTGTAGGTTGTCGTGGCAAGGACGAGTTTTCCGTAGCGGAATGCGTCCTCAACTGCCTCTGCCATATCCTCACGGGCAAGATCGGTAATGGCAACTTTCGGGCAGCCGCTGGCGATGAGTGCCTTTTCAAGCAGTTCTGCCGCTTCTTTGGTGTGACCGTAAACGGAAGTATACGCAATGCATACGCCCTCACTCTCCACGCCGTAGGATGACCATGTGTTGTACAGATCAAGGTAATAGGGAAGATTCTCATTCAGGACAGGACCGTGCAGCGGGCAGATTGTCTGAATGTCAAGGGCTTTCGCCTTTTTCAGCACGTTTTGTACCTGCATTCCGTACTTGCCGACGATGCCGAAATAGTAGCGGCGTGCTTCACAGACCCAGTCCTCCTCTGCGGTATCGAGCGCACCGAATTTGCCGAATGCATCTGCCGAGAACAGCACTTTGTCCGTCTTGTCATAAGTGAACATGACCTCCGGCCAGTGAACCATTGGCGCAAACAGGAATCGCAGCTCATGTCTGCCGAGGGAGAGCGTTTCGCCGTCTTTGACGATTTTTTTACGGCTGTCGGGCAGATCAAAATGCGGGAAGAACTGTCCGAACATTGCAAACGTCTTGGCATTGCCGACCAGAACGGCATCGGGAAATGCCTCTGCAAAAGTACGGATATTGGCAGAATGGTCAGGCTCCATGTGCTGAATGATGAGATAATCAGGCGACTTGCCGCCCAGCACCTCACGGAGCTGCTGAAGCCATGCTTCACCGAATTTTACCTCCACGCTGTCCATGACGGCGGTCTTTTCGTCAAGTATCACATAGGAATTGTACGCCATGCCCTCCGGTACGATGTACTGTCCTTCAAACAGATCAAGCTCATGATCGTTGACACCGACATAACGGATGTCTGCGGTTATGTTTGTCATAATTCTGCATACCTTCTTTCTTCATTCGCAGCACTGCAAATTGTTCCGCAGGTGCTTTCATGTACTAAGTATACCACAATTTCCATGTATTTACAAGGGAAAAGATGAAAATTTTCTGTGAACGCTTTCGCTTGTCAAGAAAAACATCATGAAATCACGAAAAACATATTGACAAAAAGATGCAATTAGTGTATAATATATAATATCATTTGATATCATGATGTGTGGGGCATACAGATCAAATCAATTATTTTACCAAAGGAGAGATGATTATGCTGGATTTTCGTATTGCCACTTTTTTGCAGCTTTGTGAGACAAAGAGTTACACCAAAACTGCAAAACTGCTCGGCATGACCCAGCCCTCTGTGACACAGCACATCAAGTATCTGCAAAAAAAGTATCAATGTCGGCTGTTTATCTATGAGGGTAAGACACTCCGTCTGACACCTGAGGGGGAGTATCTCCGCCGTCAGGCAGAGCAGATGACTAAGATGAGCAGACGCATTTCTGCTGAACTGCAAAGAATCGGTGAACTGGAATCTTCGATTCGCTTCGGATTCCCGACAGAGCTTGGCGAAGCACAGGGGGCGGCTGCCGTTTCCGGATATCTGGCGAAACACCCCGATGCACAGATCATCATGCAGACCGGAAAGATGCGTGACCTTGTTGCGATGACCGAGGACGGAGTACTCGATTTTACACTGACCGATAAGATGCTTGCTTTGCCGTCCCTTACAACGGTGAATGCAGGAAAGGTCAGCTTCGGCTGCTATGTTTCTGCGAATCTGCCGGAAGAGGAGACGGCTCGTTTCAAACAGGTGCTTCAGCAGACACTTCTGACCCGTGAGGAAACTGCTGCCGACCGTGCGGTCACGGATCAGATATTCCAGCGCAGGAAGCTGTCAAATTCCGAGTTTGCATCTGTCTGCGAAACCAATTCCGAGGAACTGCTTCACCGTATGACAGAAGCCGGACAGGGAGTTTGCTTTGCCTATGATACGGCAATGAAGGGCTTCTCTGTGAGAAAGCTGCCGCTTGGGGAACTGAATGAGGAACGTTCCATTGTGTACCTTTGCCGCAAGGATGCCGCAGAGTCGGAATACTGCAAGCAGTTCTTTGAGGAGTTCCGTCAGGCGTGGCTTGGTGACTAAACGATCATTGGGGAAATTAGCTATGAGGCACGGATTGATCGCCGTCCTGTCAGCCGCAGCGCTTTTGCTCTGCGGCTGTTCTCAAAGTACGGCAGAAATGACTACACCTGAGACTTTGCCGGAGCTGACCACTGAGGCAGAGCCGTCACTGGTCTATTACACGGAGGGACATCAGACTGTCCCGCTTTCGGAGGTCAGCACGTTTCAGGCGGCGCTGGAAGAGCAGAACTGCATCGTTCAGTGCGGCGGGCTGGAAGCATTGCCAAGCGGTGCGGATCTGGTGGTTCTCAATTCGCCCCGTGAGGATATTACAAAGGCGGAGGCGGAATGCCTTGACCGCTATATGGATGACGGCGGGCATTTTCTGCTCCTGTTTCCCGCAGATGACGGCAAGGTGCGCTTCAAGTATCTTGAACGCTCCCTTGAGCGCTACTGCATCCGCCCCGATTATGACCGCATCACCGAAACGGAATCTTCCCGTATGCAGGGCGGAGATCCTGCCTTTCCCGAGGTGCAGCAGGTGTATGTTCCAAGCGGTATGAATATCCCCGCTTCGGTCAGGGACGGCAGTGTGTATCTGCACGAGTGCCGCAGTTTTCATTTTGAAACACTGGAGAACTTCCACGATCTGCGGCTTGATGCCATTCTGGAAACGGCGGACAGCGCCGAAGGTACGCCGTGCGGCGGCGTTTCGGACGACCCCGTCAGCTATCGGGACGAACGGCTGATGACCATGCTCTTTTCCCGTGACACGATGCACAGCAACGCTTTTATGATCTGTGTCGGGGCATCGGATTTCCTGCTTGACGAAAATTATGCGCTCCCCACGTCTGCGGGTGCGCAGAGTTATGTACTGGCAGCCGTTGACTGGGCTGCTCATCCCAACGGCTTCTGAGATAGATTGTCAGAATATACAAAAGCGATGCGGGTGCAGGGCGGTCACCGCCCTACTCTGTATAAGCGACCAGCCGCGCTCGTTCCTCGCTGGCTGTCTGCTTA
>JAILPP010000014.1 GCA_024699425.1 Oscillospiraceae bacterium
AATATAGCCGTTTACTACTTTTTGAGCAGGCACTAAATATTGCGGACACACGGGAGCTGTCGGAAGCGATCCTGTCCAGAAAACGGGAAGCGTAGTATTTGGGATTCAGATTTCTAAGATCCCGTTCCGATGACTGCACCATGCTCCATTCCTTTTTCAGAAAGGCGATATTTTTCTCGTGTTTTTCATAGTTTTCCGGAGAAACGCAGTCATTGGTGAGTTTGTCGATCAGTTTTTCAACATCGAAAACATCCACATCCCGCAGGCGTTCCGATTTTATGTGATAGATTTCAGGATACGGAATCGTCACAGAATGTACAAACTGTGTTGCTGGTCCTGCCACAACCACATAACGATGTCCGTGTATATGTGCAGGCAGCGGAGAAGCATTTTCAAGCGGAATAAAAGTCGAAGCAGTACCGCCGCCCCGATAGCCGCCGCAATTGATAATAATCAATTCTGTCTGATGGAAATTCTCGTAAAGTTTACCGAATTTCACATCTGCGTAGTACATTTCTCCCAGCCACGGTTTACCATAGATCCCCTTTCGGATCTCAAGGGCTGCATCCTGTCTGGTACAGCCCAGAGACAGCAGACTGCTGTCACGGAATTTGGTTTCTATGGTGGCACTTTCTGAGGGATTATAGGCGGTAGATGTAATATCCCGGATAGAAAGAGGATCAAATACCATTTCCGGTTCACGTCGGAACAGGACACTGTAATATTTCTGATAGGCATTGCCAAGCGCCTTGCGGCGCATATCATCATTGGAGTTTTCGGCAAGATCAAGAACACGCAGATGCATTTGTTCAGACGGTGCAAGGGCATCCTGATACATCCCCATCATCCCCATCAGTATGATCGCCGCTGCGGAGAGAAACCCCTCCCCTCCCCAGGCGTTGATAACTGTATTCATCTTTTCTTCACCCTTTAGTGTATGAACTTGTACTCATAGAAGATGCGGCATTGGCATCCTGCCGCACCTCCTATCAGAACAAGTAGGGTCATCTTTTGCGGAACGTCGGCAAATGCACGGCTCGGATACGCTGTGCATTTGCCGACATTTTATCAATCCTTGTTATAGATCTCACCTATAGTGATAATTCGTCCTGTACGGTCTGCTCTGGCGACACGGATACAGTTTGATTTTTGTATAATGCTGCCGCTGCATTTATAGATTTCTTCTGCCAGTTTGAGTTTCGTGAAGTTAGTCGTCTGATTAGGAAGAATGGACAAATTTTCTGTGAGGATATAGGGCGCATCGTTTCCGGAAACATATTCCAGACAGCCGTTTGTGGCATTGTAAGTTCGGTATTCTGTCTGTGCGGACTGTCGAAGCTGTTCCACGACACGGAAAATCTGTTCCATACGCATTTCCTGAGGCTGTTCCGCTGTCGTCGGAGACGGCGGCGGTGTATATGCGGTCTCATAGTACGGCTGTACTGTCGGTTCCGATGCGGAAACCGATGGTGAGGGACGGAAATCAGGAATGGCGGCGAGCCGCTCAGTCACTTTTGCAAAATCTTTGGCAATGTCTGAAATAGCTGCCGCCGCCTCCATAATCGGATCAGTGTCAGTATCCGATCCGCCATCTGCGGAGAAAGCGATTTTTTCCAGCTTTTTGCAGGAATTTACCAGCTTTGCCCTGACATCAGTGAGATCACTCTGAATCGCAGTGATTCTGTCATCTGATTTGATTCCCTGCTGCCGCGGCTTCATATGATTGTAAATAAATGCCATTCCGACAGCACCGCCGCACAAACCGACCGTCAGTGCGCAAATGACTGCGATAACGTTCAGCATAGATCAACCCCCGAACTCAAATGTCGGAACATCGTCAAACTTCGTGATCTGGTGATCTGTACGGTAATTCCGATGATACTTTGAGAGCATTTTGCTGATTGCAAACATGAAGACTGCACTTTTCATCATTTCCGGATAGATGGAAGAGGTTGTGGCACGCAGGAAGCTGTTGCCCCGGCTGTCGTCGGCAATACCGGCAAGCAGCTCCTGATTGATATCCCTGTGCATTGCATCGGATGCATTGTTTGTAAAATCCTTGAGCAGGCATTCAATGACATCGGGTGTGCCGTCATGGTTGTCGATCAGCTTGCCATAGATCTCTTCGTTATAGAATGTATTCAGATCCTTGAACGGATCGTGAACTACATCAGAATGATAATAGCTGCTGACACTCTGAATCCGTGCGCGGTTTACAGCATCCGCAGAAACAGGATTTCCGTTGATCGGAACAAATCCAAAAGTTCTGAGTTGGCTGTGAACACTGCTGTCTTCACCAAATCCCACAACATGACGAGGATTTACGCTGTCCCATCCGATCACGGGACCGGCTGCTGCGGCAGCTCCCGGCAGAGACAGCAGAATACCGTTTCCACCTGCTGCAATGTTCAGACTGGTCATGCCGTTGATCAGCGTGACCTTGCCGTCAACCTGCGACACATTCATCTGAATATGATGATTTGCTCCGTATGTGGTCTTGAAATAGTCACTGAAATACTTTTCAAACAGATAGTATGCACTCTTGCCGCCGCGGGGATCAATGGATTTCAAAAGCTCAAGCCCCTGAGATGCACCGCCGTAGAAGTTGATGAGAATGGAAGTTGTCTCCGTGAAACGATCACCTGCGATCTTGATGGAAGTATCAATAAAGTCCTTGATAACGGGCATCAGAATTGCATAGCGGATCACAAGATTGGCAGCAATTTTCAGGGCAATGGAATTGCGCAGATTGCTGACAGACAGCAAATCAATGATGCTGTTTTCCCATGTCTTTCCGACATTCGGCAGACGATTGGTACCGGAGAAGAAATTATTGAACAGGTTCTTGACATGGTTGGAGTATACTTCGGGTGAAACACCGGGCTTTGGTACAAACAGAGAGGAAGGATATGCAGATCGGGGACCCTTTGGATTCTGACTCGTCAGGTCGATTGCCCATTGCCCCATGAAAATCTCATGTGCCGTCTGTGCAGAATTCATCATCAGAATATCATTCAGAACCCGCTTCATCAGATCCTTGCCTGCATATTCGATGGAAGAATAGCCGCACATATTTCTTTCGTTGGCATTGTCCACAATAATTGCTGACATATCGGTTGTGCCGTCACCGATGTCGATATTGATTTGCAGATGATCGGGTGTGATCGGTCCGCTGCCGTTTGAGATTGCAATGCTTTCATACAGAAGATAAGCATTTTCAGATTCCTGCGCATTGCTGATGTTCAGCTCAGGGAATACATGATTGACACAGGCAATGGCATTATTCCAGACAGTCTGAAGCGCAGAACTGTAATCGCTGCTGGGAAGAGACGGGACGACCATGATGTCATTGTAGCCGCGGGAAACAGCATTGCAGGCGATGATATATGCAAGATTTGTCACAATGACATTCGGACTCTGTTCAGCAGATCCGCCTGCTCTTGAAAGCGCCGTCTTGTTGCTGGATTCCATTGCCATTCTGCTCTGGGAATACTCTGTGAAGGTCTTTGTGATGGGCATGAATGCCTGTTTGTAGATATGGAAATCATTTACCGGAATCGTTGCATCATAATATGCAGATGCGGACGGGAACTTGGCATAGTTGTTATTGACAGGATCGTTGATCAGGACACTGTACTCGTTCATGACGTACTGTGTGAGAAGTCTGCGCAGTGTGCAGCGATTTTCCGAAATCGACGCATTCAGCAGAACGGTACCGCCGGTAGAATACCGCATATAAATGGAACTGCTGCCAAAGTCAACATATGCCCTGAAATTGCCTCCCGGAGTGGGGGCTGTCGGGGTCAGTGTGATCGTGATCGGTGTGCCGTCCTCCATCAGAGGCGGAACTTCACTGCCGTCGCTCATTGTCAGATTCATGATATAGCTGCAGCTTACGCCGTTGACATCACGAACTTCCGGAAAATGATCCACACAATCGGCTTCTGTCGTGTAAACCAGTTCGCCTCTGCCTGTCTGGATCATGTTCTGCTCGGTATTGATCTTGACCTTGATACCGCTTCCGTCCGTATCTGCATAGATGCCGCCCTTCTGAAAATCGACCGGTTCAACACCCTGCGGGTCATCGAGCATCATCATCGAATCTTTGTTGAAAAAGTACACATAGCGGCGGCACTTTGCTTCATAATCAATCGGAAGATTCGGGTACATACAGAAGGTGTGCAGGAACTGCATTCCCTTGATATGTTCCGGTGAAAAATGTTTCCCGATGTCCGGAATATTGAACGGCAGTTCCGTGACAGCACCCGCTGCTGCGGTAACTGCGGGATTTGCAACAAAATAGAAGGTGGAAGTATAGCTGAATTGCAGACCTGCACCGACGATCTTTGAGGGGAATTCGGATCCTTTTCAATATTCAGTTGAATATCGGAAACGGTACAACGGTTGTGATTTAATGCACCGATCATTTCATCGGTAAACGGATACAGCGCATAGAAGCGGCAGGAGTCGTGTGCGTTATGATAACCGACATACAGATTTTCTGCAATCATTCTGTCCAGATTGACCGTATTCTGAATTTTATAAAGTTTGATGCCGTTGATGGTATTATAATGAACGATTCCCGGATTCAGAGGAATCCCGTTTGTATCAACGTACTTCAGAACCAGATCTTTGAAGAGTAGCATTGGCTTGGAAGCATTGGCACCGATTGACATGGCACTGAGTTTCAGCAGAACTTTCTGACGGATATTGAGCAGTGAATTGAGCTGATCCAGCAGATGAACGGAATGATTTGCATCACACAGGAAATTATATTTTTCTTTCCATGCATTTACAGTCTTTCCGGTAAGATTCATTTCACGCAGAGGAATCACAAAATACTCTGTGGAAAAGCTGCCGATCATCTGCTCGTAGCCTGTACCGAATTGAAGAATGTTATAACCGTTGCGATTGGTGTCAGAATCGAAATCGGGATTATCGTTGTGATTACCGTTGGCACCGATCCGGTTGAATTTATCTTTCCAGATATTCAAATATGCGTTCGTACCGCCGTCGAAGGGGATATTGGCAACGGAAAGCTGATTGGTTCCGTCACAACCATAGATCAGAGCGCACACAACTGCGCTGAACCATCTGTACAGATTGGATTTGGAATGAATCTTCTGTCTGATCTGTTCCAGCGCCGCATCGGTGCCTGTACCGCCGTTTAGCTTGGACAGATCATAGATATCCGAAATTGTATTGATGTCTGTCATGGAGCTGACAAAATGGTCACTTCCGCCGGTATCGAAAGAGTCACCGAAATGTGTCCGCAGTGCGGAATAATACTGATCCTTGTTCGGGTAGATCGGAATAAACCGGTTTGTTTCCGCAATACCGGCATCATTGATATTGGAGACGATCGACATATTGTAGTACCTCCTTACAGCTATTCCACTTTGAATTGGAAATGCTTTCCGCAAAATATCGCGATTTTATCTCGATACATCCTGCTCGTTTCATGTGGAATTGCTGTATGGAATCAGGATGTCACGCACCTGCTTGTAGGTATGCGCAATAATTTCTTTGCTGTACTCTGCCGCCTTTGCGGGGATATCTGCATCTTTGACAGCACTGTCCCATTCCCGATGCCTTGCTTTCACAAAGCCGAACTCCGGGAATAGATTCTGGTACTTCTTCATAAAGTTTGTTTTATCGCTGGTGATTGTGGTCAAAGCCTGATCAAAATTGGTAGGATATGGTGAAACACCCATAATCAGTGCAGCCAGAATTTGGTTGGTTGTTTGCATGATCGTCAGCGGATTATCAGTGATCTCTGTACAGTTGGTTATAAGATCTTTGATAATGCCGTACTTGCCGTTCGGAAAGGCACCCTTTGCAAGCGATGCTGTCTCAAACAATACCACAGTGCCGGAAGAAGTGTTCTGAATGTCCAGCATCGCCTGCAAGATCGGAACAATGAACTGTGTCACGAACTGTGTGATCTCAGTTCTGACGGCATTGGCAAACAGGATATTGCGGATACCTGTCTGGGTATCATCTGTTACGGCACGTTTCCAGCCGAAGCCTTTTTTGACATCTGCTGCCCATTTGGTGAGCATTCCCTCTGCACCGGGTTTGGCAATATTGGCAAAGAAACTGCATACATATTTGATAAGGATCACACTGAATGCAATGAAGCGGTAGAACTGCTTGCTGTTTTCACCGGGGAAAAGATCCGCAGTGTTGAAATAATTTGCGCTCGGACAGCAGAACGAGTAGATCGAGCCGGGCTGTGTATACTGTGTATGGTTGACAGCAATTTCCTGAATAATGAGTGCATTGATCAGATTGCTGATATGGAGCATATGATCCTGATTATCGGGTTCAAATTTTTCATCCGTGATGTCATAGTGGAAAACGCCCTTCTGATCGGGATGAAGATCAGGTTTCAGCGTTACAAAATTGATGCAGGAGGTGAGTGATGCATCGGAGTGGATTCTGTCAATGAAGCGTCCCATGTAGAAAGAAGGGTTAAGCTGCCTGTAATCCTTTTTGGATTCCGGATCCAGAATACGTTTATAAGCATCCTGTAATGCACGGATATTACTTTCATGTGTCGGTCGGTCTGTGCCGTTGACATTTCGCTTGTTCAGGCGGTCTGTCATTTCCGGAATTTCAAAGAGATCCACTTCAGACGGAATATCCCCGCCGTAGATGCTGACATCCGGTATTCTTGTGCTGTGAGCAAATTCCGTTGACGGACCTGTTATGATACTGAATGTCTGCCCCGTAAAATGCACGCCTGGCATGGAATTGAGTACATTGGATGCTTCTCTTGCACTCAGCGGGATAAATGTTGCTGCGGTACCGCCGCCTTTATAACCGCTGCAGTTGGCGATCATCACATCGCCGTTTGCGCCACTGTACAGGTTATTGAAATTTGAGTGAGAATGATAAGCTTCACCTACCCACGGCCTTCCGTAAATTCCTCTGCGAATATCAAGCCGCATATCGGCTTCACTGCATCCAAGGGTCAGAAGGTCGCTGCTCTGCGGAAACTTGGATTCCAGGGTAGCGTGTGCGGGAGGAGCCGGAATCTTTGCCACAGTGTGAATTCTGACACCGTTGTTTCTGACTGCCGGATCAGATCCGTACAGCAGCCCTGCAAAGTTGGTGTAATTTTCCAGCATGGATTTCCATCTGACATCATCGGGAGCGTCCTCCGGGAAGTCAAGGCAGTTGAAATAAATCTCAACCGGATTACCTGCTGTATTATATTATGATTCGCGCTATAATGGTATAGTCAACAGCAGACTTCTACCGCTTTCAACTCAAAGGAGGATAAAAATAATGAAAGCAAGTCTGACTTATAAGTACATAACCGCCGTAAAGAACGGCAAACAGTATGTCGTTTTTGATTTCAAGGATAATGCAGGAAAGCGTAAGCGCAAATGGGTGGCAACAGGTCTGCCTGAGAAATGTACTAAGAAAGCTCTGAATGAAGCTATTGAAAAGATAATAGCCGAATTTGCTAAGAACTGGAATAATAATCAGGTGATGATCAATGATACACCTTTAAAATGTCAGTCTGTTCTCGAAAGCAATAATGATGAAGCTGAAAACAACAGGAGTATCAGTAATTTCTTTTCCGAATGGCTTTCAGCCATAAAACCGAATATCGCGCGTACAACATATCAGAGTTATAATAAAGTGTCACGGCATTTCAATGAGTTTATGAGTGAGAAGTAT
>JAILPP010000045.1 GCA_024699425.1 Oscillospiraceae bacterium
GGTCACCGCCCTGCCGAGGGGGTTTGGGGGGCGAGCAGCCCCCCAATACCAGCCCGCAGTCTTGTATATTTTGCTGAGAATGCTCATTTACAGATACATGAATGAAAGGAGCGCCGCTTCCAGTTGCGGCGGATGAAGTATGGCGGACAAACGTGATTATTATGAAGTACTCGGCATCCAGAAAGGTGCCAGCGAGGACGAGATCAAAAAAGCCTATCGCAAGATGGCAAGAGAGAATCATCCCGACCTGCATCCGGATAAGGTCGCAGAGTGCGAGGAGAAAATGAAGGAGATCAACGAAGCCTATTCCGTCCTGTCCGATCCGGAAAAGCGCCAGCGTTACGACCGGTTCGGTCATGACGGTATGCAGGAGGCAATGGGCGGCGGCTTCAGCGGTTTCAGCGGATTCCCCGGCGGTTACAGCGATATGAGCGACATGGGCGATATTTTCGACAGCCTGTTCGGAAATATTTTCGGCGGGGGCGTCACCAGAGCCAATACCGCAAATGCACCCCGGCGGGGCAGAGACATCAACTATAACGTCAATATCAGCTTCATGGAGGCGTGTCAGGGCAAGAAACAGGAACTGAACATCGCACACGAGGAAGTCTGCCCCTCTTGCAGCGGCAGCGGCGCAGAGCCGGGAACTTCACCGGAGATCTGTCCGGACTGTCACGGCAAAGGCTCGATCCGTGTGACACAGCAGACACCGCTGGGAGCAATGTCCTCGACCCGTCCGTGTCCGCATTGCCACGGCAAAGGCTCTGTTGTCAAAAGCCCCTGTCAGAAATGCCGCGGTGCAGGTCGTGTCAGGGTGCAGAAGCGTGTGTCCATCAACATTCCCGCAGGCATCGACAACGGTCAGACCATGCGCGTTTCCGGTGAGGGTGACTGCGGCATGAACGGCGGACCTTCCGGCAATCTGAATGTGAGCATCACAGTGCGCCCGCATCCGATTTTCAACCGTGACGGCTATGACGTGTACTGTGAGATCCCGATTACCTATGCACAGGCAGTCATGGGCGATGAGATCACCGTGCCGACCATTGACGGCAATGTGAAATTCTCCATTCCCGAGGGGACACAGAACGGCGCAAAGCATCGGCTGAAAGGTAAGGGCATCAAATATCTCCAGCAGGACAGACGGGGCGACCAGTACGTTACACTGTATATTGAAGTGCCGAAGAATCTCTCCAAGCGCCAGAAAGACCTTCTGAAGGAATTTGAATCATCGCTTTCCAACAAGAATTATGCAAAACGGGAAGGTTTTTTTGACAAGCTGAAAGATCTGTTCAAAAATTAAAAGTGACTTGACATTTCCACCGTTTTCGTATATAATAAGTAGTGGAAAAGCGCCTGATGAACGCCCCCTGCGCTTGGCAGGGCGGCGTTTTGTTTTGCTGTACAGGAGGAATGAGTATGATACAGGTTTTCAACACCCTGACAAACAAAAAAGAAGAATTCAAGACGATGGAACCCAATAAAGTACGTATGTACGTCTGCGGTCCTACCGTCTATAATTTTATCCATATCGGCAATGCACGCCCGATCTGCGTGTTTGATGTGTTCCGCCGTTTTCTGACCTATCGGGGCTATGATGTGACATTTGTTCAGAATTATACCGATGTCAACGACAAGATCATCAGACAGGCAGCACAGGAACAGCTCACCCCCGAAGCGACCGCTGAAAAATACATTCACGAATACGAGACAGATGCCGCAGGTCTGAACGTTCTCCCCGCAACGGTATACCCGAAAGTCTCCCTCTATGTGGAAAAGATCATCAGCTTCATTCAGAAGCTCGTGGACAACGGCTATGCATATCAGGCAGAGGGCGACGTGTACTACCGTACCCGCAAATTTGCCGATTACGGCAAACTTTCGGGGCAGTCCCTCGATGATCTGATCGCAGGTGCCCGTGTCGATGTCAACGACATCAAGGAAGACCCGCTGGATTTCGCCCTCTGGAAAGGCTGCGGCACGGACGAACAGCACTGGGATTCCCCGTGGGGATCCGGCAGACCCGGCTGGCATATCGAATGCTCCTGCATGGCAAAGGATACCCTCGGCGACACCATCGACCTGCACTGCGGCGGCGCAGATCTCATCTTCCCACACCATGAAAACGAGATCGCACAGTCTGAAGCGGCAAACGGTGTTCCCTTTGCACACTACTGGATGCACAACGGACATATCAATGTCGATCATAAGAAAATGTCCAAATCGCTGGGAAATTTCTTCCTGACCCGTGACGTTGCCGCACAGTACGGCTATGAAGTGATCCGCTACCTGATGATTCAGGCGCAGTACCGTGCGCCCATGAATTACACGGCGGAGCTGCTCGATGCGTGCAAGGCATCTCTTGACCGCCTTTACCAGTGCCGTGACACCGTGACAGCGGCGATCGGAAACGCCGCTTCGGGCAGCATTGACCCGAACGCACAGGCGGAATTTGACAAGGCAAGAGAGAACTTCATTGCCGCCCTTGAAGATGATCTGAATACGGCTGACGGTCTGACCGCTGTCTTTGAGCTTGTGCGGACGCTGAATATTTACGCCGCTTCTGCCGCTTCCAAGGAAACACTCGAAGCGGGACTTGCCGTTTTCAACGAGCTGACAGGCGTGCTGGGACTTCTCTACGAGCGCAGGGAAGATGCCGTGCCGCAGGAAGTGCTTGACCTTGTGGAACAGCGTGCGGCGGCAAGAAAGGCAAAGAATTTCGCCAAGGCGGATGCGCTGCGTGACGAGATCACAAAACTCGGCTGGTCTGTGCGTGAGACACGTCAGGGTGTCGAGATCAAAAAGATCTGAGAGGCAGACGGATGCACAAGAAAAACAAGGTACTTTCCGTACTGGGCATCTTTCTGGTCGTTTCGGCAATTGTGAGCTTTATTGTGTTCTACTTTACCGTGATGGCATCACAGCAGGGGTATCACTACATCGACCCCGAAACGCTGGAGCTGGTGCAGACCGAGGAGATTCCCGAAGGCGCACCCATTGCCGTCATCAAAACCAGTCTCGGTGAGATCCGTGCCGTCCTCTATCCCGAATATGCCCCGCAGACGGTCGCACAGTTCACAGAGCTTGCCGAAAGCGGCTACTACAACAACACTTACGTCTACGAGATCAAGAATGATGTGTATTTCTCCGCGGGAAGCGCCGACAATGACGGCAATCTTCCCGCAGTTCTCCCGGAGAATTGTGAAAGAGTTCCCCGTGAACTGCACCAGAACCTCTGGCCGTTCAGAGGGGCACTCTGTGCAATGGATACGGGTTCGGACGGCGGCGTTTTCAAGCGGCTGTTCCGCAGTGAGACACGCTTTTCGGGCACACGCTTTCTGGTTGTGGATTCCGTGGACTTCACCGATGCGGAATTTGTGCAGCAGTTCCGTGAAGCCTCCGGCAGCGATGCGCTTGCCGATGCCTTTATCGAACACGGCGGCGTGCCGAATTTCAGTCAGCAGATGACGATTTTCGGACAGACTTACGAGGGCTTTGACGTGGTGGATGCGATCTGTGCGGCGGAGACATTCGACAGCGCATCCGTGACCGGCTATACACCGCCGAAAGAGGACATTCTGATCCTTTCCGTGGAGATCGGACAATATTCGACAGAGCCGGAAACGTGACGGCATTGCGATTTTACCAACTGCACGGGACTCGGAAAAATATTTCTTATCCATTTTTTCCGAATCCGTAATTTGGTACTTTACAAATTACATAGAATGTAGTATAATAAAAAAATAGGGTTATTCTGCCTGTTCAATTAGAAAGAGGGATGTATCCCATGAGATACAGATGGTTTGCGGCACTTGCAGGCGCAGTGATGCTCTGCACTGTCTGCTTCGGATGCGCAAAGACAGCGGCTGAAACGACAGAGACCGCACCTGCGGATCAGCCGCAGACGGAAGAAGTGGAAATTCTGAATTATACCGCACCCGCAAAGGGGGATACGATCGTCCGCATGACGGTGAAGGACTACGGTGATGTCACACTGCGGCTCTTTCCGGAACTTCTGCCGAAGGCCTGCGAGAATTTCACAGAGCTTGCAAAATCGGGCTACTATGACGAGCTGATCTTCCACCGTGTCATTGAGAGTTTTATGATACAGGGCGGCGACCCCAAGGGTGACGGCACAGGCGGTGCCAGCATCTGGGGCGAGAAATTCGACGGCGGCAGCAGTCCGCAGCTCATTCATGTACCCGGTGCGCTTGCCTATGCCAATTCTGCGGGAACGGCAACGGACGGCAGTCAGTTCTACATCGTGACCGGCGATGCCGTGACGGAAGATTCCCTTTCCACGATCGCAGAACAGGGCGGACTGACCTTCCCGTCACAGGCAAAGACACTGTATTATCAAAACGGCGGTACGCCGTGGCTGGACGGCGGCAATTACACCGTGTTCGGTCAGGTCATTGACGGTCTGGACGTGGTCTATGCGATCTCCCATGTGGAAGTCGGAGAGAATGACAAGCCGAAAAAGGCTGTTTATATTGAAAAAATGACGGTAGAACAATATGACGGCAGCCCTGTCCGCTTCTACAAGTCGGACTATTCCGGGCTGGAATAAGGAGCAAAGAAAGATACGCTCCGGCAAAGAGGAGAGAAGAAACGTGGACAAGCTTGTCATACAGGGCGGACATCCCCTAAGCGGAGATATTTATGTCTCCGGTGCAAAAAATTCTGTCGTCGCCATCCTGCCGGCAACGCTGCTGCTCGATGTGCCGGTAATATTGGAAAATGTACCTGACATCAGCGATGTCAAGATCTGTCTGTCGATCCTCGAAAGCCTCGGCGCAGAGATCGATAAGCTCAGTGAAGGGGTGTACCGCATTTCCTGCCTTTATGTGCGGGAACATGAAGTGCCGGAGGAACTGGCACAGAAAATGCGTGCCTCCTACTATTTCCTCGGCGCACTGCTCGGACGCTGCGGCAAGGCAAAGGCGGCAATGCCCGGCGGATGCTATCTCGGCGAACGTCCGATCGACCAGCATCTGCTTGCATTTGAGGCGCTGGGGGCGGATTTCCACCTGATCGAATATAAGAACGAAACTGACGGCGAAGGCTATGTCGGGGCTGTGGAGCTTTCGGCAGATCACCTGTACGCCAATCATATCAGCCTGAACGTTGTCAGCGTGGGTGCAACAATGAATGCCATTCTCAGCGCTGTCAAGGCGGACGGCACCACGACCATTGAGAACTGCGCAAGAGAACCGCATATCGTAGACCTTGCCAATTTCCTGAACTATATGGGCGCACATATCAGCGGCGCAGGCACGCACAAGATCACCATTGAGGGCGTGCGGGAACTGCGGGGCAATGCGATGGACGGTTCTGTTGAAGTCAAGACGTATTCGATCGTACCCGACCAGATCGAGGCGGGAACGTTCATGATCGCAGCGGCAGCAACACGGGGCGATGTGTATATTCACGGCGTAATTCCGCATCATCTGCGTGACATTGCCGACCGCATGGAAGAATGCGGCGTGATGGTGGAAGCCATTGAGAACGAAGATATTGTCCATGTCTGCGTGAACAAGGGCACGATGTTCCACGGAACGAACGTCAAGACAGAGCCGTATCCGGGATTCCCGACCGATATGCAGCCGCAGATGGCAGTGTTGCTTGCTCTTTCGGAGGGACAGAGCAACATTACCGAAAGCGTCTGGGAGGACAGATTCAAGTATGTGGGCGAACTCAAGCGCATGGGCGCTAACATCGACCTGACCCGTGACGGTGCGATCATCTGGGGCGTTCCGGGACTGCACGGTGCAAATGTCAGGGCGTGTGACCTGCGTGCGGGTGCAGCCGTAGTCATTGCGGGACTTGCGGCAGAGGGGACGACCGAAATCACCGATATTCACCACATCGAACGGGGATATTCGCACATTGTGGAGAAGCTGCGCAGCATCGGTGCAGACATCCGCAGGATCAGTATGTAAAGCCGAGGGGGACAGCACGTCCCCCTTGTTTCAGATTTGGCAAGGAGCGTTGCGTTATGGCGAAATTTTACCCGCTGTTCTCCTCTTCAAGCGGGAATGCATCTTTTATCGGAACGCAGAAAGAGGGTATCCTTGTGGATGCAGGCGTGAGCTGCAAGCGTGTGATCGAAGCGCTTTCCCGCAACGACATTGCAAAGGAAGCCGTGCGGGGCATCTTTATCACGCATACCCACAGCGACCATACCACAGGACTGCGTGTGCTGTCAAACAAGCTGAAAGTGCCTGTCTATGCAACGGCGGAGACGCTTGCACAGCTTGAAACAAAGGGTTCACTTCCCGCCACTGTGCAGGCAGTTCCCGTTGACACCCGTGCCATTGACTGCGGCGGCTGTGAGGTCATGGCATTTCCCACGATGCACGATGCGCCGGGGAGCTGCGGTTTCCGTATCCATACGGCGGATGATAAGCACTGTGCCGTCTGCACCGATCTCGGTGTTGTGACCGATGCCGTGCGGGACGCTGTGACGGGCTGTGATATGGTACTGCTCGAAGCCAATTACGACCCGCAGATGCTGGTCAACGGACCGTATCCGCCTGAGCTGAAATGCCGTATCATGTCCGATTACGGGCATCTTTCCAATCCGGACAGCGCCTCTTTTGCCGATCATCTTGTCGGCATGGGAACGACCCGTGTCCTGCTGGGGCATTTAAGTCCGCACAACAACACACAGACCCTTGCGGCAAATGCGGTTCTGGGCGGACTTTCCCGATTCACGCAGGGCATGGATTATCTGCTCGGCATTGCGCCCGCAGAGTCGGCAGGCGGGGCGGTGATCTTCTGATGCTGATACAGCTGTTGACCGTCGGAAAGCAGAAAGAGCCGCATCTGCTCGCTGCACAGGAAGTTTACAGCAAACGCCTGACCCCGTTCTGCAAGTGGGAATTTACACAGCTCCCCGCCGTGCGGCTGTCCGACAAGCCCTCGGAAAAGGAGATCGCCGCCGCACTGGAACAGGAAGCCGCCGCCATACGCAAGGCGGCAAAGGGAACGCTGATCGCCCTCTGCATCGAAGGAAAACAGCTTTCCAGCGAAGCATTTTCGGAACTGCTGACGCAGGAACTGCCCATGCGGGGCAGTGCGGTGACGTTTCTGATCGGTTCGTCATTCGGGTTAAGTGAGAGTATCAAGCGTGAGGCGTTCCGGCGGCTTTCCATGTCGGAAATGACGTTTCCCCATGCGCTTGCCGCTGTGATGCTCATGGAGCAAATTTACCGTGCCTATCAGATCGACAAGGGTACGGGGTATCATAAGTAGAACGGAGTGAACTGTTATGAAAAAAGCCATGACTCTGACCTATGAAACGGGCGGGAATCTTTACCTGAACGTTACCAACCAATGTCCCTGTGCCTGTGAATTCTGCATCCGCAAGAATGATGACGGCGCTTACGGTTCTGACCCGCTTTGGCTGGAACACGAGCCGACACTGAAAGAAATGCAGGCAGCGCTTGCCGAACGGGACTTGACGAAATATCCGGAGATCGTGTTCTGCGGTTACGGAGAGCCGACCATGCGTCTGGACTTTATCTGTGAGCTTTGTGCTTATATCCGTAAGATCTGCCCCGATGCGGTACTTCGTCTGAACACCAACGGACTGACCGAATTGTATTACAGCAAGGCAAACGGCACGGCAGCCGAGACGGTTGCATGGGCATTTGACAAAGTTTCCGTGTCGCTGAATGCAGGAGACAGCGCCGTTTACAACCGTGTGACCCACCCGAAGGGAATGCCGGAGGAAGCCTTTTCCACGATGCTTTCGTTTGCAAAGACCTGCAAGGCGGAGGGCGCAGAAGTCGCATTCACAGTGGTGGACGTGATCTCGCCGGAGGAGATCGCCGCAGCGCAGGCGAAAGCCGATGAACTCGGCATTCCGCTGCATGTGCGTGAGTTTATTCAATAGACCTCTTCGGAAGTTTCCGAGGAAGTCCGTTTATAGCAATCAAAAACCCCCTGTACGGACAGGGGGGTTTTCTGTGGGAACAGCTTTGCCCCCTTCGCCGTCGGCGTTGGGGGCATTGCAGGTGGTAAAAACGGGATTGCGTTGGGAAAGGGATTACAGACCCCAGATATCTCTTGCGTAATCTCTTACGCTGCGGTCAGCGGAGAAGATACCTGCGCCTGCGGTATTCATGAGGGACATCTTTGCCCACTTCTTCTGATCGTTGTAGCATTCGGTGCTGAAGTGCTGGGCGCGTCTGTAATCCTCAAAGTCAGCAAGAACCATATACGGATCTTTATTCTTGAGGGAATTTGCCACTTCGGAGAACATACAGCCGTTGATGCCGTGATACATTCTGTTCACGCAGTCACGGATGACGGAATTTTCGTTGTAGAGGCGTTCGGGATTGTAATTCGGCTTTGCGGCGTTGACTTCCTCAGTCTTCATACCGAAGATGATGATATTATCGTCGCCGACTGCATCACGAATCTCGACATTCGCACCGTCAAGTGTACCGAGCGTAATCGCACCGTTGAGCATGAGTTTCATGTTGCCCGTACCGGAAGCCTCTGTGCCTGCCAGAGAGATCTGCTCAGAAATATCGGCAGCGGGCATCAGCAGTTCGGAGAGGGTAACGCTGTAGTTCTCGATGAAGTGAACTGCCAGCTTGTCATTGATCTTGGGGTTCTTGCGGATTTCCTCACCGATTGCCCAGATCATCTTGATGATCTGCTTTGCCAGATAGTAACCGGGCGCAGCCTTCGCAGCGAAGATATAGGTCTTGGGGGTGAAATCGGCATCGGGATGCTCCAGCAGGTAGTTATACTCTGCGAGGATATTCATGACATTCAGGTGCTGACGCTTGTACTCGTGCAGACGCTTTACCTGTACGTCAAAGATGCTGTCGGTGTTGAGGTCAACCTTGGAAGTCTTGTGAACGAACTTGGCGAAGCGTTCCTTGTTCTCCTTCTTGACTTCCATGATGCGCTGAAGTACTTCCTCATCATTTGCGAACACGGAGAACTTGGAAAGCTCGGAAGCATCTTTCAGGAAGCCCTTGCCGATCTTGTCGGTCAGGAGCTGGGTCAGACCCGGATTGGACTGATACAGCCAGCGGCGGTAAGCGATACCGTTGGTCACGTTCTTGAACTTGTGTGGGGTATCCTTTGCCTCATCTGCGAACACATCGGTCTTGATGATCTCGGAGTGCAGCTTGGAAACGCCGTTGACGCTGTGAGAAGCTACCACACAGAGGGTCGCCATGTGAACCTGATTATCCTTGATGATGGACATTCTGGTTGTTTTAGCGGAGTCGCCGCCGTTGCGTGCCATCAGCTCTGCGCAGTAGCGGTTGTTGATCTCAACGATAATGGAGAAGATACGCGGAATGATGTGCTTCATCATATTGACATCCCACTTCTCCAGAGCCTCAGCCATGACGGTGTGGTTGGTGTAAGCGAAGGTATTGGTAACGATATGCCAAGCCTTTTCCCAGCCGTAGCCGCAGTCATCGAGCAGAATGCGCATGAGTTCGGGGATTGCAAGGGTCGGGTGGGTATCGTTGATATGAATGGCAACCTTCTCGTGCAGATTGTCGAGTGTGCCGTAGACATTCATATGGGTGTTGACAATATCACCGATGGAAGCAGCGCACAGGAAGTACTGCTGACGCAGACGCAGGGACTTGCCTTCGAGGTGATTGTCATTCGGGTAGAGAATCTTGGAAATGGCATTTGCCATAGAGTTCTGACCGAGTGCCTTGGCATAGTCGCCCTGATTGAACATTTCCATATTGAAGGACGGAGCCTTTGCGCTCCAGAGGCGCAGAACGGAAACGCCGGGGCTGTCAAAACCGGACACATACATATCCATGGGAGTAGCCATAACGGTATTGTAGTTGACGTGGGAAATGTGGTGATATTCGCTGTCCCAGTACTCCTTCATTTCGCCCTCGAAGTGAATCTCGATTGCCTTTTCGGGTTTGGGGTCGAGCCATACGGAGCCGCCGGGGAGCCAGTTGTCGGGAAGTTCCGTCTGCCAGCCGTCCTCCAGTTTCTGCTTGAAGATACCGTACTCATAGCAGATGGAGTGACCCATAGCGGGCATACCTGTGGTAGCCATACCGTCGAGGTAGCAGGCAGCGAGTCTGCCCAGACCGCCGTTGCCCAGACCTGCATCAGGCTCACACTCGTAGATCTTGTCGATATTGATATTGTAGTCTGCGAGCATCTTCCCGACCTGATCTGCCATTTCGAGGTTATAGAGCGAAGTCTTGAGGGAGCGTCCCATGAGGAACTCCATCGAGAGGTAATAAACCTGCTTCTTGCCGGCAGAATGTGCGGCATTGATGAACTTGCGGCGTTTCCTTTTCAGATGTTCCACGATCAGGGAGGAGAGGATCTCATAGACCTGCTGGTCGGATGCCTCATCGGGGGATACGCTGAACTTGGTCATCAGGCGTTCGCTGAACATCTGCTTGAATTTCTTGAATTCGCTGGAATCAAAAGCTGCCATAACTTGTTTTTCGCCCCGCGTTTCACCGCACGGGTGTACCGGAGCGATCTCCTTTCTCATAGTGCTGAATGTTGATACTTGTACATAGACACAAAAAGCATCATATTTAGTATACCCTATTTTTGCATTTTTTACAATTGACGTTTTAGACAAATATTCTATGTGGGTTCATAACATAATGTATAGCAAAAGTTGGAAGGCAGGCGAAATCCGTTGAAACATCTATGCTTTATACTTCTTGTAATAAGCAATTGGAATGATAGTTGACGTATAGTTAATAGAATTAACTAAATGTGCTAATTGGCAGGAAACGGCAGAAATTGATATTTCTCACCGCATTTGATGATATTGCACAAATCATATATAGCAAATTCGATGAAAACGCACAATGAAAAAAACAGCAGATACCCTTGACAAAACATTGCGGAATACGGTATAATAAATGTGTATATATCTTTCGCCTGTTGCCGAAAGAATATCAGTCGCTTTTGCCTGATTTCGAGGGGAAAGAGTCAGGCAGGAACATTCATACACAGAGAGGAAGGATTATCATGAACAAGAACAGAATTGCTGCCGGCGTACTTGCCGCTGCCGTGGCATTCGGCAGTATGAGCCCGATGACAGGCATTTTCTGCCAGAGCCTGTCCGCCTATGCAGCAACGGATCAGAAGCCGTCATGGAGCCCGAAAAAGTACTACACAGAGGGCGATTTCACATTCCAGTATGTACAGGCGGGCTATGTGCAGATCATCGAAATGACCAATGATACCGCCGAGGAAGTGGTCATTCCCGAAACCATTACCGATGCGGAAACAGGGCTGAGCTTCCCTGTAAAGACGATCTATGCATCTGCGTTCAACGGCAAATCCAATATGAAGAAAGTCACCATTCCCGACACGGTTACCAAGATCGGACCGAGTGCGTTCAGCAGCTGCGAAGGTCTGGAAGAGATCGTGGGAATGCAGGGCGTTATGTACATCAATGAGGACGCATTCCTCTGCTGCACAAGCCTGAAAGAACTGCATCTGCCCGATACGCTGACCAACATCGGCAATGAGGCATTTGACCACTGCGATTCCCTGACGGAACTGACCATTCCCGGCAGCGTGACCTATATGGGCAGCAATATCGTCAGTGCGTGCCAGAAGCTGAAAGTCCTGAATTTTGCAGAAGGGCTTAAACACGTCGGCAACTATTTCGCATATCTCTGCCCTGAACTGGAAACCGTCAACTTCCCGACAACGCTCAAGAGTATCGGCATGGGGGCTTTCTCCTATTCCGGTCTGCTGTCTGTTGAGCTGCCGGATAATATCACCCGTGTGGACAATGATGCATTTGCCAACTGCAAGCGCCTGACCAGCGCCAAGCTGTCCGCAGGCATGAGCATCATCAACATGAACACCTTCATGAACTGCTCCGTACTCGAAACCGTGGACATTCCCGACAGCATCACGATCATCGGCAACACTTCCTTTGCATACTGCCCCGCACTCAAAAGCATCAAGCTCTCGCCGGATACAGTCCGCATCGGTGAGCAGGCGTTCTATGCATCGGGTCTGGAATCCATTGACATTCCCGCAGCCGTGACCGATCTGGGCAGCTATGCCTTCTATGACTGCGATGGTCTGACGGAGATCACACTCCCCGACAAGCTCGAATATATCGGCAACTATGCATTTTATGACTGTGACGGTCTGAAAGAGATCGTAGTTCCCGCATCTGTGACCAATTTCGGCGGCTTCATCTTCTGCGGCTGCGATGCACTGGAACGTGCAGAGGTCAAAGCACCGCTGGACAAGCTCGGCATCTGGACATTTGCAGGATGCGGCGCACTCAAGGACGTGACCCTGCCCGAAACCCTGACATCCATTTCCAATCATCTGCTCTACAACTGCAAATCCCTTGAAACGCTGGAAATTCCCGCAGGCGTGACCAAGATCGACCAGTATGCACTGGCAGCCTGCTCCTCTCTGACCCCGCTGAACATTCCCGCAGGCGTGAACGAGATCGGTGACTTTGCGTTTGGCTACGGCGAGGGCGCAGCCCCCGAGGTTGACCCGAATATCACAGTCGAGAGCGATTCCGAAGTGGTAAAGGAATTTGTCAAGACCAATCTTCAGGCATCTCCCGAAACACCGCCCGAAACCCCCGGTACGGAAGTAACGCCGGGCAGCGGCGACATCAACGCAGATAAAGAAGTCAACGTGCTGGATCTCATCGTCCTTCAGAAGCACGTTCTCGGTGCAAGACCGCTTACCGAGGCAGAGGCTGCTGAAGCCGATGTGAACGGTGACAAGAGCGTGGATGTCTTCGATCTGAACGTCCTCAAATTCAAGTGTGTCGGAAAATAATCATGTCATTGCAGACTGCCGTGCTGTTCGGGTGCGGCAGTCTGTGCGTGTTCAGCACGGATATGCAATCTCTCCAAGAATCTGCCGTGATTCCGCCTTTTTTTGCATTGCCTGACAAATCACTGACAATTTGTTACCTGATTGTAACCGCTTTTCTATTTCAAAAACACAATAAATGTGGTATAATAAAATGGAGAAGGAAGAATCCCGAATAACAGCATAATTTCAAAGAAAGGATGATTTGTCTTGGATAATAAGGACTCTCTCGATGAACTGGTCAGAAAGATCGAACGTGCGCAGAAACCGAAGCAGACACCAAAGGCAGCAGACGCAGGTGAGAACCGCCCGGGGAGTGCAGGAGCAAATCAGGAGCTTTCTCAGAATAAAGCAGATAAGATGGCACAGATCCGTGCCGCATTGAATAAGCCCGAAGTTCCGGCGGAAACACCGGAAGTACAGGCTGCACCGCCAAAACCTGTGCGCCCCGCTGTGCAGGAAGAGGGCAGGCGTCCCAATGCCGCAATGCCCGCACCCGAAAAGACAGTCAGAAAAGCCGCCGCAGAGGAACAGCCCGCACGCCCCGCAAAATCTGCCGCTTCCGCTAAGAAACAGCAGGAACGCCCTGAAAAGGACACATCGGAAAAGCGCAGCGGCAAGTCTCCGAACGGCAAGAAAAGTTCCGGCAAAAAGGGCGGAAAGAGCAAGCCGGTATTCGGTCCGCGCGCATTGGCGGTACACGGCGTTTCGTATGGAATGCTCATCGGTGCGATCGGTGCGGGACTTGCCGTATCGCTTGTAGCAAGTTATCTCTTTGTGGCAGGTACATACAAGGACAAGTGCCTGCCGAACACCTATGTCAATGCGATCAAGGTCGGCGGACTGACCGAAGAGGGCGCAGAAGCTGCCCTTCTGGAACAGACCGCAGTCAATGATCTCAAACTCATCACGCACAAGGGGGACGAGGTCGTATTCAAGGCATCGGATTTCCGTCTGCGGTACACCGTGCCCCGTGGTTCGCTGGATTCGGCGCTTTCCGAAAACCCCTACACATGGGTCGGCAAAGTGTTCACGGATTCGGAGTATCAGGTCAAGTACAATCTGATCTACGATGAAGAGAAACTCCGTGAACTGATCGACTCCTATGACTGGGGCGATGAGGAATCGCAGAACGCCTGCATCGTCCGTCAGGATGACGGCTCGTTCACCATTCAGGAGGAGACACTCGGCGACAAGTTCGACACGCAGGTTCTGCTGCGCTATCTCCGTGAACACATGACCAACGGCATGAGTACGTTCAATCTGGAGGATACGGGTGCTTATGACAATTATCGTGCAGCCGTTCGCTCCGGTGATCTGGAGCAGGAGCTGGAGCTGTACAACAATTACGCCCGCTGCGTGATTACCTATGATTTCGATGACCGCAAGAAAGTGGTCGCACCGGATATGATCGCAGACTGGCTCATGACGGACAAGACCGGCGCAGTACAGCTTGACCAGAAGGGCAGACCGCAGTTCGATGTCAATGCGGTGCAGGCATTCGTGGCACAGATGGCGCAGGAAACGGATACCGTCGGCAAGCCGAGACATTTCTATGCAACGCTGGACGGCTGGATCGACGTGCCGTGGAACGGTGATCTTTCCAGCACCTACGGCTGGCAGATCGACCAGACGGCAACGGTCATTCAGTTGATCGGACTGATGCAGGAAGGCAAGACCGCCACGGTAGAGCCGGAATACAAGCGCCGCGGATTCTGCCGAAAGACAGATGACATTGGTGACACTTATATTGACGTGGACATTTCCGCCCAGCATTTCTGGGTCTACAAGGAAGGCGAATGCGTCATGGACGATGATTTCGTTTCGGGAACGGAGACAAACAAGGAGCGCAGAACGCCCCGCGGTGTTTGCTGCATTCTCTCCAAGAACCGTAACGTTGTACTCGGAACGTATGCAGTACAGGGCTATGAGTGTCCTGTATCGTTCTGGATGCCGTTCAACTGGCTCGGCTGCGGTTTCCATGATCTGAGCAGAGGCGCATACGGCGGCAGCATTTATATGTACAACGGTTCACACGGCTGTCTGAACCTGAAATACAGCGTTGCCAAGGAGCTGTTTGAAGTCGCTGAAGTAGGAATGCCCGTAATGGTTCACGACTAAGGCAAACAGTTGGAAGCTATAAATGAGCGCTGACTGTCAAAATATACAAAAACGATGCGGGTGCAGGGCGGTCACCGCCCTGCCGAGGGGGTTTGGGGGG
>JAILPP010000075.1 GCA_024699425.1 Oscillospiraceae bacterium
AACGCACCCAGAGCAAAGCCCAATCTTCGCCCCGATCACAACGGCACACAGCGAGCGCAGTTTGAATCGAACAAGAAGAAAATTTACGCCTCGCAGACCGTCTGCGGCATCTGCGGAAATCCGGTCGATTTCAGGCTGAAATTTCCGCATCCATTAAGCCCGTGCATTGACCACATCATTCCGGTTTCCAAAGGCGGACACCCGTCCGACATTGTAAATTTACAGCTTGCGCATATGTACTGCAACCGGCAGAAATCCGACAAGCTCACGGCTGCGGCTGACCCGATCCAGAACGGAGAACAGGAGATTATCGGAAACCGCGATCTGCCGCAGACCTTCGACTGGAAGAATCTTTGATGGAGGAAAAGCGCGTCGGACGGCAGACAGCGACCCGCTCGGTCGTCCTGCCCTATAAAAAATCTCACGGCAGCGAAGCCCTCGATCTCTATAACCGCAGCGGGCGCAAGGCTCTGCCGTGGCAGGAACTCATGACCGAAGATATCATGGCAGTCGGTGAGGACGGGCTGTGGATTCACATGAAGTTTGCATGGAGCATTCCACGCCGAAACGGTAAATCCGAAGTTCTCATTATCCGGATGTTGTGGGCGGTCACGCACGGGTTCCGTGTGCTGTACACGGCGCACCGCATCTCCACTGCACACAGCATCTGGGAAAAGGTGCTTGACCGTCTGGAAAAAGCCGGTTATGTCCGGGACACCGATTTCACCAGCATCAAAGCCAAAGGTTCGGAGAATATCACGTTCACGGAGAATGGCGGTATTATCAATTTCCGGACACGAACTTCAACCGGCGGTCTGGGTGAAGGCTATGACTTGCTTATAATTGATGAAGCACAGGAGTACACTGCCGATCAGGAATCTGCGCTGAAATATGTTGTCACGGATTCCAGAAATCCGCAGACGCTCATGTGCGGGACACCGCCGACAGCAGTTTCATCCGGTGACGTGTTTCTGAAGCTGCGGAAAAATGTGCTTTCCGGAAAGGAAGAAGATGCAGGCTGGGCGGAATGGTCTGTGCCACGTCTCACCGATGCGCATGACCCGGAACTCTGGTATGAAACGAACCCGTCACTCGGCTACATTCTGACAGAACGAACCATCCGCTCGGAGCTGGGTGACGATCAGGTGGATGACAATATCCAGCGTCTCGGTCTGTGGCTCACCTACTCGCAGAAATCGGCGATTTCCCGCAAGGAATGGGACGAGTATCTTGCAAAGGAAAAGCCGGAACTTCCTAAAAAAGTCCGCGTATTCTATGGCGTGAAATACGCCAAAACGACAGAAAATGTATCGGTTGCGTGTGCATTGAAACTTGCGGACGGTCGGATTTTTGTGGAAGCAATTGACTGCCGCCCGCGCCGCGATGGGAATGCATGGATCATTGATTATCTGCGCAGTCCGTCGGCGGAAAAGGTCATCATTGACGGCGCTGTGGGACAGGCAATTCTGAGCGATGACATGAAAAATGCAGGCGTGAAAATCAAGCCGTATCTGCCGAAAGTCGAAGATGTGGTCAATGCCAATGCACTGTTTGAGCAGTTGCTGTTTGCCGGAAAAATCCTGCACAGCGGACAGCCGTCTTTGACACAGATCGTCACGAACTGCGAACACAGAGCGATCGGTTCAAAGGGCGGTTTCGGCTATGCATCGCTGATCGACGGGGCGGATGTGTCCCTGATCGAAGCTGTCACGCTTGCACACTGGGCTGCTGCAATGGCAAAGGACAAGAAGAAACAGCAAATTATTGGATACTAAGGAGTGATATTTTGGACAAGGCAACACTGGATAAAATCAACGCTCTGACACGTCGGGAATTTAAGGCTTCTGAGCTTTACACGTTCCCGGTCGTTTTGTGTCACAACGACATTGACCGTGATTTTGAACGGTTTTCAGATGAAGCGCTGGACAAAATGGCGGAATTGTTTGTCGGCAAAACAGGCATTTTTGACCATAATCCGACCGCTGAAAACCAGTCTGCACGCATCTATGATGCCGAGATCGTGACCGACCCGGAAAAGAAAACGGCATGGGGCGGAATTTATCGCTGTCTCAAAGGTTATGCCTACATGGTAAAGACCGATTCCAATGCCGATCTTATCAAGGAAATTGATGCAGGTATCAAAAAAGAGGTCAGTATTTCATGCAGCGCAGCAAGTCGGAAATGTTCCGTCTGCGGCGAAAACGAATGTGAACATATCAAGGGCAAATCCTATGACGGGCAGCTCTGTCATACAGTTCTTGACGGCATTACAGATGCCTATGAGTGGAGCTTTGTCGCCGTTCCCGCACAGACGGGGGCAGGTGTCATGAAAAATTACAAAGGAGGAAACACGATGGAAAACGAAAGCTTTACGCCCATCACCACACAAGCGGATTTCGATGCCGCTGTACAGCCGCTGATTGACGCGGCAGTGACCGCAAAGGCGGCGGAATTTGAGGGCTGGATTTCGCCCGAAGATCACCAGAAGGCTCTGGACGATCTGACTTCTACGCACAAGTCCGCCATGCTCAAATGCTACCGTGAGAAGGCAGCATTCACCGCAGGACTTCCCGCCGAGCTTGCCGAGCGT
>JAILPP010000108.1 GCA_024699425.1 Oscillospiraceae bacterium
TTCAAGTATTCTTGTACCGCTGACATCCGTTCTTCATCCGTAATTTTATTTCGTCTTGACATTAAAATAACCCCCTTAGAGTTTTCACACTTTTGTTTTTTCGTGTGTCTGCTCTAAGGGGATTATATCAATTTGCAAAGTGACGGCTTTGTTTGAGTATTACGGTGTTGCTTCTGCATTATGCGGTCTTGCAGACAAAACCAAAAGCACTGCTTCCTGAAACAGGTGGCAGTGCTTTTTCTATCAGACTTTCCCGGCAAAGTATACAAGGCTTTGCTTGCAGATAAAAAAGTCCCCCGGACAGCACCTGTCCGGGGGAACATTCTATTTTCAGGACAAGCCTTCCCGCAGCGCTTTCAATGCTGCCGAATGCCGCAGTTTCACTGCCCCGTAGGACAGCCCCATTTTCTCGGAGATCTTTTGCAGCGTCAGTCCCTTGTAGTAACGCAGGACGATGATATCACGCTGCTGTTCGGGGAGTTTTTTGAGTTCTTCTGCGAGACGGGCGAGCATCTCACGGGAGAGAACGGTTTCCTCAACGCCTTCGCTGTCATCGACTTCCTCACCGGACAGCTCCTCGGAGATATGACCGGTACGGTAATAGTCAATGACGGCGTTACGGGTAATGGCGAATATCCATGTGGATAACTTTGCACGGCTTTCGTTGAAACTGTCCAGTTTCTGGAACACTTTCATGAAAATATCATTGCAGAGATCCTCTGCATCTTCGGGGGAACGTGTACGATTTCTCAGATAGGCTGCCACCTTATCCTTGTACGCCAGATAGACCTGCTCTTTGGAGATCTTCTGTTCGATCATTGAGTATCCTTCTGAAAAAGGGATTTCTTTTCGGGCATAACAGGCGTACCTGCTGCCGCTACCATTTCCAGATCGTTGTCATTGAGTGCCATTGCGTTGTCATAGCGGGAAAGGACATCATCAATCACTCCCTGCAACGCCGGTTCAGCATCAAATTTCTGGAAATCAAATAATCTTCTGAGCTTCTTTTCCAACATAGTAATTCTCCTCTCTCTCCTTCCGGAGCTTTCTATCTATTGATACGAAGGAAACTGAATTGTGGCAGTAAAATCTGAAATTTTTTATTCAACACGTGGAAGGCGCTTTTCGATGACAACAGAAGCACGTTCGCTGGTAATGCCGACCCGCACATCATCTGCGAGTTTTGCGATAATGGAACGCTCGAATGTATCATTCTGCGGGGCATCCGTTTCTTCCTTGGTTTCGTTTGCGGCACGGTAACGGTCGAGTGACCAGCAGCTTGCCTCAAAGCTGTCGCCGTACAGCATACCATCGCCATAGATCATCTCCACTGCCTGCCATTGCTGTGAGGGAACGTCATGGGAAATACTCTGCACATAGCAGCGGAAGAGTTCACGGATCATGCCGCCAATGCCCTGTGCGGCTTCATTTTCGCCGCTGGTGGAAAACTCACGGAGTGCGGTTTCCTGTTCTGCCGTGGCAAGAACGTCCGCAGCCACGCAGATACGGCAATCCAGACCGTCGGGGAGGACATCGCTTTCCACCCAGAATTCGCCGTGAAAGCCCTTGAAAATGCCGTGTACAATGCTGAGCGTTTCTTCCGTCAGCAGACGCATATGCATCGCGTCCATTCCGGTGAGGGGGTAATATGCGCAGAATCGCTCTGTTTCGCGCATAGCAGCAGCACGACTTTCAATGGCATCCGTGATGCGTATGGTGTCTGTTTTCATATGACATCTGCCTCCCTTGAAATTACAAATATCGCACTATCTACTATTATAGCACACAATCTTTTCATTGTCAACCCCGCGGAGGAGCGTAACGCTCCGAAGAATCAACAAAAAAGCACTCCAGATTCCAACATCTGAAGTGCTTCAACTGGTTGGGGTGGAGGGATTTGAACCCCCGGATGACGGAGTCAGAGTCCGTTGCCTTACCGCTTGGCGACACCCCAGTTTCTTTCCGTCGTCTGTTCTCTTTCGTATCTCCCCTGACGACTTTATTATTATAGCACACTTTCAAGTGTTTGTCAAGGCTTTTTTTCAAATTTTTTCAAAAATTTTTTGTGCGGTTTCAGCCTGTTGCAGTTCTACTTTTTCATTCGACTTCCTCGGAAACAGGAGAAGTCTATTGTTATTTTGATGTATACATATGCTTGACAGTCAATCGTGAAAATGCTATAATAATATTGACTTGTCATGCCACAAGACAGAAAGGAGAATTTTCATGCTCACTTTCATCATCGGACTGGTCATTCTGCTCGTCGGTGGTCTGCTTTACGGCACTTTCTGCGAGAAGATCATGAAGCCGACCGACGCAAAAACTCCCCAAAACCTCCATTCCACAGACTGCATAAAAAAGCGGAGCTATTACAGCTCCGTTTTTTCTTTTGCATGATGTTCAAAATTGACCACGAAGATTCCCGCACACACAAGCAGCAGCGCCAGAATGCCGACCAGTCCGAATGCGTTCTCCTCATGCAGGACGATTCCCGAAATGATGACCCCGCACATCGGATTGAGAAACCCGAATACCGTCACTTTCGAGACGGGATTGTGTTTGAGCAGCATCGCCCAGAGGGAATACGCCGCCGCCGACACAAACGCCAGATACAGCAGAATTCCCCAAGCCCCCGCCGTTTCAAGTCGGATTCTTCCCCCGCAGACTGCCCCGAATATCCACATCACCGCACCGCCGAACGCAAACTGCCAGCCACTGAGCAGAACAGGGCTTTCCTCTGCCGAATAGCGCTTCATGTAGACCTGCGAAAATCCGCTTGCCACCGTACACAGGAAAATAAATCCGTCCCCAAGCAGGCTGAATTTCGCATCGGACAGCCCCGCCGCATTGGCAAGCACGATGCCCGCAAATCCCACGCAGCAGCCTGCAATCTTGCGGACGGTCAGTGTCTCCTGCCGATAAAGAAGCGAGGAAATCAGAATCGCCGTAAAGACGTTTGCCGCAACGATGATCGAAGCCTTCACACCCGTTGTGTGCGCCAGACCGATGTAATAGAAGAAATACTGCGCAATCGTCTGGAAAAAGCTGATGATGATGATTTTCGGGACGGCGGTTTTCTTTGGAAGCAGTACATGGTGTTCCCCGATGCTCCCCACGATCAGCGCCATGATTCCTGCGATGAAAAACCGCACACCCGCAAATACCATCTGCGAACTCCAGTCCTGCGCCGCAATGTCCAGCAGTTCATACCCGATCTTCACACCCGAAAACGCACTGCCCCACAGCAGACAGCAGATCAGCGCCACCGATGCCACCGCCGCCGTTCCTGACAGGAGTTGTCTGTTTTGTTTCATTGCAATTTCCACACCTTTCTGTCCTTAGTATAGCACGGATCTACGGATTTCGCAAGGGGCAGCGGAAATATCGGCAAAGTCCCCAGAATTTTCCAACGTGTCTGCTTTTTCCTTGTCCAAATGAACTGCGGTCAGATTTGCCCTGTCTGACCGTTTTCAAAATTGTGCAAATTGCACAACTAATTGTTCTGTTTCATGTAAACTATATAGAATTTTTCTGCAACGCATTGCAATCACTGTTCAATAATGGTATAATAGATATTGTGTTGGTGCGGGAGAAAACTGTCTCCCCGCACATACCAGAATCAAATCAAAGGAGTGTTATCATCCATGAACCAATTCCATGCAAGCAATATCAAGAACATTGCGCTGACCGGACATCACAGCTCCGGTAAGACTTCGCTGGCAGAGGCTCTGCTGCACCTTGCGGGTGCTTCCGATCGTTTCGGCAAGGTAACGGACGGCACGACCGTCTGCGACTTCGATGCCGAGGAGATCAAGCGCAAAAGTTCCCTGTCCACCGCCCTTGCAGGTTTTGCCTGCGAAGATTACTGGATCAACCTGCTGGATACACCGGGTATTCTTGATTTTGCGGGTGAACAGCTCTCCGGTATTGCAGCGGCAGACACAGTTCTGATCGCTGTATCGGCAAAGTCGGGTGTGCGTGTCGGCACGAAGAAAGCCTTTGCCGCCGCCCAGCAGATGGGCAAGTCCACCATGTTCGCCATCACCAAGATCGACGACAAGGACGCTAATTTCTATAATGTACTCACCGAGCTGAAAACCGTATTCGGCCCGACCGTTTGCCCCGTTGTCGTTCCGATCATCGAGAAGAGCGAGATCACGGGCTTTATCAACCTGATCGAGATGCAGGCGTACAAGTACGATGCCAAGGGCAAAAAGACCGAAATCCCCATGCCCGCAGAAGTCACCACTGAGCATGACTACCGTCTGGAAGGTCTGCGCACGGCGATTTCCGAAGCCGTTGCCGAAACGGACGAAGCCCTGATGGAGAAGTTCTTTGAGGGCGAGGAGTTCACACAGAAAGAGCTGATCGACGGCATTCACGCAGGCATGAACAAGGGGCAGATCACACCTGTTGTCTGCACGTCCGCCGCAACGCTTGCGGGTGTGGATATGCTGCTCAAGGAATTCGGGCTGCTCGTTCCCGCTGCAAACGAAGTCAGACCCGCAGAAGCAACTGCGGGAGAAGAGATCGTGGAGATCCACTGCGATGCTTCCGAACCGCTGGCTGCACTGGTATGCAAGACCGTTGCTGACCCGTTCGTGGGCAAGATGAGCTATATCAAGGTGCTGTCGGGCAAACTCTCCGCCGATGCGACCGTTATCAATTCGAGAACGGGTTCTGAGGAGAAGATCGGCAAGCTCTACACACTTCTCGGCAAGAAGCAGACCGAAGTCAAGGAAGCCGAGGCAGGCGATATTGTAGCGGCTGTCAAGATCGGTGCGCTGACGGGTGACACGCTCTGCGCTCCGGGACGTGTGGCAAGTGCAGAGATGCCCGCATTCCCGCTCCCGTGCTATTCGATGGCAGTCCGTGCGAAGAATCAGGGCGATGAGAGCAAGATCTCTGCGGGAATGTCCCGTCTGACCGAGGAAGACCCGACCCTGCGTTATGCACAGGACACCAACACCAAGGAGCAGATTCTTTCGGGTCTGGGTGAACAGCATCTGGAAATTGCCGTGGCAAAGCTGTCCGCAAAGTTCGGCGCAGAAGTCAGACTCACCGAACCGCAGATCGCCTATCGTGAGACGATCCGCAAGAAGGTCGAAGCCGAGGGCAAGCACAAGAAGCAGTCGGGCGGTCACGGACAGTATGGTCATGTCAAGATCGCATTTGAGCCGTGTGTGTCGGACGAGCTGATCTTTGAGGAAAAAGTATTCGGCGGAAGCGTTCCGAAGAATTACTTCCCCGCAGTAGAAAAGGGATTGCAGGAGAGTGTCCGCAAGGGTGTGCTGTCAGGTTGTCCTGTTGTAGGAGTCAAGGCGATTCTGCTGGACGGTTCGTATCATCCTGTGGACAGTTCCGAAATGGCATTCAAGATGGCAGCGTCCATTGCGTATAAAGAAGGTATGAAGAACGCAGACCCCGTTATGCTCGAACCGATCTCCACGCTTGTCGTCACCGCACCCGATGAGAACACGGGCGACATCATGGGCGAACTGAACAAGCGCCGCGGCAGAGTACTGGGCATGGAACCCGTCGGCAAGGGCGAAACGGCAATCACTGCCGAAGTCCCCGACAGAGAAATGCATGACTTTGCGCTGTATCTGCGTCAGGTCACAAGAGGCATGGGCAGTTTCACACTGGAATTTCTCCGTTATGAACCGCTTCCCGCAAACCTCCTGTCCGAAGTCATTGCATCCATCGCAGCCAACAGTGAATCTTAACTAAGCAGAGGGGGATCATTCGTCCCCCTCTTTCCTTCTCTTACTGTACGTCCGGGTATTGGGGGCTGCTCGGCGCTGAGATTGGGGGGGCTACTCGCCCCCCATACCCCCCTCGGCAGGGCGGTGACCGCCCTGCACCCGCATCGCTATTGTGAAGATAAAAGAAAGCGATGAGGGGTGCAGGGGGAATCATTCCCCCTGCCGGGGTCAAGGGGCAGCGCCCCTTGCGGGGGTTCGGGGGCAGCGCCCCCGGCTCTCCGACAGTCACACATACAGCATATACGGCATACAATGCGGTATGGATACCAAAAGGAGTGATGATACATGCCTACGATTCTCGTTGCGGGCGGTGATCTGCGATATGTCTATACTGCCCGTGCGCTGCTTGCGGAGTACGATGTCTGTGCGGTCGGGTTCACACGGATATTTCTTCCCGACAGCAATATCCTGCTCGCGGAAACCGCCGCCGACACACTGCCGCTGTGTGACGTGCTTCTCCTGCCGATGCCCGTTTCCGATGACGGCGTTCAGGTCAATGCACCGTTTTCCTCGAAAAGCATTCCGCTTGCGGGACTTCTCCCGAAACTCAGACCCGATGCCCTCGTATTCGGCGGAAAATTCGGGGCGGCTCGTGAACTCTTCACCAATGCGGGATTTCCCGTGATCGACTACCTCGACAGTGAGGAACTCGCCGCACGGAATGCCATTCCCACGGCAGAAGGTGCAGTTCAGATCATGCTCGAAGAAATGCCCCGCACCATTCACGGAAGCCGTGTTCTGGTGACGGGATTCGGACGGATCGGCAGCCGACTTGCCTATATCCTGCGGGGACTCGGCGCAGAAGTCACCGTCGCCGCACGTCACGCCGCCGACCGCACACGGGCACAGATGCTCGGCTGTGAAGCTGTCGATTATACGCAGATTCGTGCATCACAGTTTGACGTGCTGTGCAATACCGTCCCCGCAAAAGTGATAACTGCTGAACTGCTCGCCGCCATGCAGCCCGATGCACTCGTGCTTGACCTCGCCTCGAAACCCGGCGGCGTTGACCTCGATGCCGCACAGCAACTCGGCAGACGTGTGATCTGGGCGCTCTCCCTCCCCGGCAAAACCGCACCCGTCACCGCAGGCGAAATCATCGCCGAAACCGTCAGCCACCTGATAAAAGAACAGGGGGTGACGAAATGAAGCTGAACGGTGTCCGCATCGGGTATGCGGTGACAGGTTCGTTCTGTACGCTGGCACAGAGCTTTGCACAGGCGGAATACCTCGTCTCACTGGGGGCAGAACTGCTCCCGATCGTCTCCGAACACGCCGCTACGATCTCAACTCGTTTCGGAAAGGCAGATGCCAACCTCGCACGTCTGGAAGAGATCTGCGGACGGCGGGCAATTCTCACCATTGCCGATGCCGAACCGATCGGACCCAAGCACATGACAGACGTGATGGCAGTCGTCCCCTGCACGTCCAACACAGCGGCGAAACTGGCACTCTCCATTACCGACGGCACAGTGCCGATGGCGGTCAAATCTCATCTGCGGGGCGGAAATCCCGTGGTTCTGGGGCTTGCGACCAATGATGCACTTGCAGGCTGTCTCAAACACATCGGAGCGCTTGCCAATATGCGGCATTATTACTTTGTTCCGCTTCGTCAGGACGACCCCGTGAAGAAACCCAATTCCCTCGTGGCAGACTTCTCCCGCACCGCCGAAACGATCGCAGCCGCACTGGAAGGCAGACAGTTGCAGCCAAGTGTCCTGTCTCTCCCTGTGGAACATGTGGAACACTGAGGAACATGGTGTTCCACGCATTTTATGGCGATATATAGCCGTTTTTGAACAAGTGTGGAACTGTGGAACAAAAAACGGATATGCAATATATAAAAAAGACTTTTTCTCTGAATCCCCTTCGGAAAAAAGTTTTTATTAACAGCATATCTATATTTTCAAAAAATGTTCCACAGTTCCACGCCCTAAAAAAAGCACGGAACACAGCCGTTTTTATACCTGAAAGTGTGGAACAGGCTGTTCCACACCACGCACTTCAAAGGAAAGGAACGACCTATGCAGACAGTGAACATAGCAGGAATGACCGTCCCGCAGACCGCCGCACTCGCCCCGATGGCAGGGGTAGCCGATACCGCTTACCGTCAGCTTTGCCGTGAAATGGGGGCAGTGATGTGCGTTTCGGAGATGATCTCCGCCAAGGGGCTTTGCTATCAAAGCAAGGGCAGTGCGGAACTTTGCCGCATCACCGAGCAGGAACGACCGATGGGATTACAGCTTTTCGGGAGTGAACCTGAATTTCTCGCCCGTGCCGCCGAACTGCTCATGCCGTACAAGCCCGACTGGATCGACCTGAACATGGGATGTCCTGTTCATAAAGTCGTGCAGACGGGTGCGGGTTCAGCCCTCATGCGGACACCCGAACTTGCGGCGGAATGTGTACAGGCAGTGGTACAGCACTGTGATGTCCCCGTGACGGTCAAAATGCGCATCGGATTTGATGCGGAACATATCAACGCCGTATCTTTTGCGAAGTGCATGGAGTCGGCAGGCGCTGCTGCCCTGACCGTCCACGGGCGCACGAAGTCCATGCTTTATTCGGGAAAAGCCGACTGGGAGATCATAAGGCAGGTCAGAGAAGCCGTACAGATTCCCGTCATCGGAAACGGTGATGTCAGCGGGGCGGAAAGCTGCCGTGCGATGTATGCACAGACAGGCGTTGCACTTGTGGCAATCGGACGTGCAAGCTATGGCAACCCGTGGGTATTCCGTGAGATCGCCTGCGCCGCCGAAGGACTTCCCTACACGCCCCCGACTCCGCAGGAACGCATGGAAACGATGCTCCGACATATCCGCATGATACTGGAATACTCGGACAAGCCCCCTGCCCTTGCCATCCGTGAAGCCCGCAAACAGACCTCGTGGTACATGGCAGGCTCCCGCAACGCCGCCGCCTTCCGTTCTGCGTGCTTCTCTCTCAGCTCCTACGAAGAAGCCGAAACGCTCGCCGGAGAATACCTCAAAGCCAATGAGATCGGGGGGCTGCCCGTCGCTGAGATTGGAGGGGCTGCTCGCCCCCCCATCCCCCCCTCGGCAGGGGAATGATTCCCCTGCACCCTCATCGCTTTTT
>JAILPP010000012.1 GCA_024699425.1 Oscillospiraceae bacterium
TGGATCTGCTGATTCTCGATGATCTGGGAACGGAGTTTTCCTCGCCGTTTTACACTTCCATGATCTATAATATCATCAACACCCGCCTGAACCGCGGTCTGCCGACGATCATCAGCACCAATCTGGAATGGCTTGAACTGAAGAGCCGATATGAAGAGCGTATTGTGTCACGGCTCTATGCGGTCTATGATATCATGCATTTTGTCGGGTCAGATATCCGTCTGCAAAAACGGAAAAAATTGAATCTTGTATAATCGCACACCGTCCGGATATACTACTTCCGGAGGTGATAGCAATGACATCCAAAGAATTGCAGTATCTGGAAGATGCACTCGGACATGAGAAGTTCTTCCAGAGCAAATGTAATGAAGCCATGGGAATGCTGCATGATGAACAGCTTCGCTCCTGCATTGAGCAGATGGCGCAGAAGCATCAGCAGATTTATGCAAGCCTTTACGGGCTGCTGTAAGGAGGGATCACTGTGAACGATCAGAATCTGATGGAAAATATGCTCCAGCTCGAAAAGGGCGTATGTGATCTCTATCTGCACGGCAGTATTGAGTCCTCCACGCCGGAAGTCAAGCAGAGTTTCAAGACAGCGCTCAACGACTGCCTGACGATGCAGGGACGTGTCTATGATGAAATGTCTGCCAAGGGCTGGTATCAGACCGATTCCGCCGAACAGCAGAAGCTCTCACAGGTACGCCAGAAGTTCTGTTCCGCCTGCTGACACAAGGTTGCGGGCTGGTATTGGGGGGCTACTCGCCCCCCCTCGGCAGGGCGGTGACCGCCCTGCACCCGCACCGCTTTTTCCATTTATAGCATAAAACAAGACCGACCGCCTGTAAAGCGGTCGGTTTGTTTATTAGGCTTCCTCGGAATCTGGAGAAGTGACGGAATGCGCAGGATATTTTGTCCTGTGCAAAGTGACTCGACCGCCGCAATACTTGGTGTATTGCAAAGAAGAGGCGCAAAGCACAGGGCAAAAGAGACAAGCAGAACGGCGCTTCGGAAGTCTATTCTGTAGTTTTCTCCGTGCCGTAGTGTGCGGCAAATTTCTGCAATGCGGGATAGCTGACATCGAATGTCTGCTGCATTTTCTCTTCGGAATCCATCGTCTTGCGCACGGAACGGATACCGATGTAGATATCCTTGTCAAGCGGATTTTCCCAGCCGATGTCCTTGGCAAATTCCGTATCCGACAGGAAGAATCGCATTTGCTCTGTCTGCGTGTACTGTCCGAGATCGGATTCCAGATCATAGAGGGTATGTTCCGGAACGATGAATTTATCGGCACTCTCATCGGAAATGACAAGGCACGCTTCTCCGATCTGAAATTCCGCAAAGAGCTTGGTGGTATCCCCTGTATAGCCACTGCGGTCGGCAGTTTCGTCCGATGAAGGCATATAGTAGACATCGCAGACAACTTTTCCGTCACCGTTGACATCATCAATATACTGTGCAAACACTTCCGAAATCTGCGCATTGCAGGTGGCATTCAGGAGGTCGTCATGTACGATAAGAAGCACGATCATGTCAGGATGCACCGTTGTGACGACCTGATAGATCATAAAGCCTGTAAATGCAACCAGAAACGCCGCGATCCACATCCACCATTTATTATGATAGATGAAATTGCTGACACGTTCCCGAAAAGTGTAATGTTTTGGTTCCTCATGCACCTCGTGAATGGTTTCGCTTTCTTCGATCACGCCCTGTTTCAGGCGGAGGAGTTCCAGCCGTTCCTGACGGAGTTTTTCCTCATAGGCGGCACGTTCCGCAGCCTGTTTCTGACGGGCAAGCTCTGCCTGCTGTTCTGCAATGGCTTCCTGCTGTGCCTCCATTTCCTGTGCGATCTGAAAGACATTTTTTTCCTTTGGCTTTTTTCCCATGGTAAACTTCCTCAGCCGAGCTGACGGACGTAACCCTCTTTACGGGGCGGAGCTTCACGGGGCGCATCGGCGGGATAGCCGATCACACAGTGACCGATGCCCTCATAGTTCTCTGTGATGCCTGCTTTTTCGAGAATGGCTTTCACTTCCGGATCAAAGCTCTCCTCCTTGGCACGATGAATCCAGCAGCTTCCGATTCCCAGTGCATGGGCGGCGAGCATCAGATTTCCCATGACAAGCGTGCCGTCATACTGATACGTCGGACAGCCCGTGTCTGCAAGCACGAACAGCACCACAGGAGCGCCGTAAAACGGGTCAAAATTCTCCTTGCCCATGATCTTTGCATTGATCTCAGCAAGACGGTCACGCACCTGCTTGTCCTTGATCGCAACGATCACAGGCGACTGGCGGTTCATGCCGGTGGCAGCATAAGTACCTGCTTCACAGATCCGGTCAATGATTTCCTGCGGCAGCATATCGGGCTTGAAACTGCGGCAGCTTCGGCGGGTTTTGAGCGCATTCAAAATCTCATTCATAGTCAATACCTCCACGGATTAAGATACTTCTATTATAGCACATTCTGACCCGTTTGTAAAGTAAAAAGCGGGAGAAGAAATTCCCTCCCGCTGATTTTGTTATTCCCGTTCACACATTTTCATGACGATCTCCGCCACACGGCTTGCCGCTTTGACTTCAAATTCCTCAAAGGACATCGCACCGTCATCATCTGCCAGATCGGAGATGCAGCGCACGCTGACGAACGGCGTTTTGTTGCGCCATGCACACTGTCCGATGGCTGCGGTTTCCATATCAATGGCATACGGGGCGTGAACTTCTGTGATCTTTGCCTTGACGGAACTGTCTGTCACAAAGGCATCACCGGAGACGATCTTTCCGGAATAGCTGACGATACCCATTTCATCACAAACGGTTTTCGCAAGCGACTGCAAATCGGAATCCGCTTCAAATTCCGCATGGTAGGGCGGATAATCGGCAAGGAAATGACGGTCAAGGTCATGGGGAAGCACATTGGTGGAAATGACGATCTCCAATACTTTGATGGCAGGATTCATGCCGCCTGCGATGCCTGTATTGATGATGCAGTCCACGCCGAAGCGGTCAATCATGATCTGTGTGCAGACCGCCGCATTGACTTTGCCGATACCGCAGCAGGCAGTCACGATCTGATTGGCACCGTGTCGGCTTTCTACAAACGTGTAGCCGGCAATTTCCTGACGGACAGCATTTTCCTGCTGACTCTGAATGTCCTTCAGTTCCGATGGCATTGCGCCGATGATTCCGATTTTTTTCATGAGTTTGATCCTTTCTTACTGTGATATTTCAGCCGTATTCCGGGAAGCCATCCGCAGCATACGCTGTTTGAGTTCCCAGAGTTCCGGTGAGAGGTCAACATAATAATCCTGCGGATTCTCAAAACGTCTGACTTCCTCCCAGATCGTTTCAAGCTGTGCTTTGCAGTAGTTCTGTATTTCCTTGAGAGACGGGCTTTCATAGACACATTCTCCCTGCCGGAATACAGGTACAAGAAGACGTTTTGCGGTGAAATTTGTCAGTGTTTTGCGCTTATAGGTGTGAATGGGGTCGAAAATCTCATAGGGTTGTGTATCGTCGATGAGTTCCGTGCCGAGGGTGAGGACATCAGCGATCGCTTTGCCGCTTTCGTTGTCGAACAGTCTCCAGACGGACTTAAAGCCGGGATTGGTCACTTTGACGGCATTTTCGGAGACTTTGATCTTTGGAATGATTTTTCCGTCCTTTTCCACGGCAGCCAGTTTGTAAACGCCGCCGAACACGGGCTCCGATCTGGAAGTTACCAGACGTTCCCCCACGCCGAACGAGTTGATCTGTGCGCCCTGCATAATCAGATCACGGATGATATACTCATCCAGCGAATTGGAAGCGACGATATTCACATAATCCAGACCTGCCTCGTCCAGCATTTTGCGGCACTGTTTGGACAGATACGCAATATCTCCGGAATCAATGCGGACACCTGCGCCCCTGTGTCCCCGTGCTTCCAGTTCCTTAAAAACGGTGATCGCATTGGGCAGACCGCTTTTCAGAACGCTGTAGGTATCAATGAGAAGCGTGCAGGCATCGGGATAAATTTCAGCATAAGCACGGAAAGCGTCCAGTTCCGAATCGAAGAGCTGTACAAAGCTGTGTGCCATAGTGCCGAGTGCGGGAATGCCGTAATCCCTGTCCGCAATGGCGCAGGCAGTACCTGCAACACCGCCGATATACGCAGCCCGTGCGCCGAGTACCGCACCGTCATACCCCTGCGCACGGCGTGAACCGAATTCCATGACAGGTCTGCCCTGTGCGGCAGTTACGATGCGGTTTGCCTTGGTCGCAATGAGGGACTGGTGATTGATCGAAAGCAGAACCATCGTTTCGATGAGCTGCGCCTGCATGGCAGGACCTCTGACGGTCAGAACAGGTTCGTTCGGGAAAATCGGTGTCCCCTCCGGAACTGCCCAGACATCGCAGGAGAACCTGAAATTCCGCAGATAGTCAAGATATTTCTCACAGAATAAATTCTTGCTGCGAAGATAGGCGATGTCCTCTTCCGTGAAGTGCAGATCTTTCAGGTAACGGATCACCTGTTCCAGACCTGCGGCAATGGCATAGGCGGCGTTGTCAGGCGCTTTGCGGTAGAACATATCAAAGTAGGCGATTTCCTCTCCTACGCCGTTTTCGAGAAAGCCGTTGCCCATTGTCAGCTCGTAAAAGTCCACAAGCATAGATAAATTTCTTGCATCCATAATCGTACCCTCCAGTCAGAAATCAATGGTATCGGTGAGTGTAATGCCTGCCTGCTGCATGAATTGCAGTGCAGCGGCATTGCAGGCTTCTGCATCGTGTCCGGGAGCGTCGTAAGTCTCGACCGCATCGACGGGGAGCAGAATTTCCATCGGACGGTCAGCCTGATTGCAAAGCGTTTTGAGCGTCAGGCAGAACTGCATCACGCAGATGTCTGTGCAGACTCCGCAGACAACGATTCGTGCAATGTGGCTGTTTTCTGCAAGCCACTTCTGAAATTCGGGTGTGATCGCACCATTGGTGGAATTTTTTGGAATGTGTTTGTAAGTGTCGATCCAATTTCTGCGGGGATTCAGATCACCGCCGATTCGTCGCAGGGACGGAGCGATCTCCGATTCGCTTGTTCCGCGGATGCAGTGCGGCGGGAAACTGGAAAATTCGATGCAGTCCGGCTCGTGGCAGTCGGCAAAGGCGATCGTCGGAATACCGGAATCCATAGCGAATTGGAGCAGACGTTCACACGCAGGAAGCACGGAAGCACAGCGGGGACTGGACATCACGCCTTCTGTCAGGAAGCCGTTCACCATATCCACAATGACGAGGGCAGTTTTTCTGTCTTTCAGGACGGAACTGTTGGTTTTCGGGTAGGTATTCATATTCACCACTCCTTTAGTATACTATATTTGTCGGTTTACGTCAAGTGTTTTTTTCGGTAAATTCTGCTGGGGCGATGCTTATCGCCTGTTGTCATCTTGTCGGTCACTTCGATGCGGTCTGCAATTTTTTTACGGAAATTCGCTTTATACAGGGGAACGCCGAGAATGATCTCATAGACTTTCTGAAGTTCCGGAAGTGTAAATTCCTCACCGACAAGGGAAAATGCAATGTCCGTATAACTGATCTTGTTCCGGATCCGTTCCCTTGCATAGCGGATAATCTGTGCATGATCGAATGCAAGATCAGAAGCATCGGCAGCCTCCTGCACGGGGTAAAATTCCGCCTCCCGATTCGGGTGAGAGATCTTCTCCCACGGAACAAGCGCATAATAGGAAACCGAAATCACACGCATTCTCGGATCACGTCCGAGCGCCCCCCATGTGTAGAGCTGTTCAAAATAGATGCCGGAAAGTCCTGTCTTACGGGAGAGCGCACGTTCGGCGGCTTCATCGAGCGTTTCATCGGTTCCGACGAAAACGCCGGGGAGAGCAAGTTTTCCACGAAAGGGATGTTCCTGCCGTCTGGTCAGCAGCACCTGCAATGCACCGTCACGGATCGTCAGCAGAACGAGATCAACAGTCACGGAAGGGCGGTCGTAGTCCTCTTTGCGGTATTGCTGTAAATAGGAAGTTTCATCCAAGTACCTCACCTCTTTTGTTAGTAGCTGCTTGCTACTTTCTATATCTATGATAGTATATTTTTGCTACTTTGTCAAGAGATATCCGAGAAAATCGACAGAATGAACTGTTTCAGAAATAAAATCCGCCGCATCATTGTTGAAAACAAACAAAACAAAAGCCTGCTTCCCGGAAGAAACAGGCTCTTATCTATCAATAAATGCAAACTGTCAGAATATACGAAATGGATGTGGGTGCAGGGCGGTCACCGCCCTGCCGAGGGGTTTGGGGGGGCGAGTAGCCCCCCAATACCAGCCCGCTACCTTATAGCTCATTTATAAGTATAGTATTGAAATTATTGCTGACACAGCTCATGGTAGAGCTTGACATAGGAATCCGCAGATTTGCTCCAACTGAAATCGCTTTCCATTGCACGTTGAACAAGCTGTTTCCATGCCTGTGCATCATCGTAGCAGACTTTGGCACGGGTAACGGCATCGAGCATATCATTGGCGTTGTACGTTTTGAAAGTAAAGCCGTTGCCGTCGTGATTGCCGTCGTCCCTGACGGAATCCCGCAGACCGCCCGTTTCACGGACGATCGGAATCGTTCCGTATCGCATGGAGATCATCTGTGCCAGTCCGCAGGGTTCGCTCTGCGAGGGCATCAGAAACAGATCACAGCCGGCATAGATACGCCGCGCAAGATCGGGCTGGAAACCGAGTGTCACGCTAACCTGATCCTTGTAGCGCCACTGCATTTCGGAGAAGAAATCTTCATAGATCTTCTCACCGCTTCCCAGTATCGCAAACCGGCAGCCGAGTCTGAGAATATCCTCAAAGACGTAGCGCACGAGATCAATGCCCTTATGGGAGACGAACCGTGTCACAATACCGATCAGCGGTTCATCGCCTTCCTGCAATGCAAGTTCCTGCATCAGCGCTTCTTTGCAGAGCTTCTTGCCATCAGGCTTTTCCGCACTGTATTTCGAAGCAATGAGCGCATCGGAGGCGGGGTCATACAATGCAGTATCAATGCCGTTGAGAATGCCGTTGAGCTTGTACTGCTTATTGACAAGGATACGGTCAAGACCGTGGGAATACCACGGGTCAAGAATTTCCCATGCATAGCTTGGGGAAACCGTAGTGATCTTGTCGGCAGTTTCAATTGCGCCCTTCATCATGTTGATTGCGCCGTCATATTCAAGGATTCCCATATGATACAGTGGAATGCCCATGACTTCATTCAGCACTTCCCTGCCGTAGCTTCCCTGATACTGGATATTATGGATCGTGTAGACGTGTTTAATATCCTGATACCCCTGCTGGTACTTGTAGAACACCTGATAAAAGACAGGGATCAGGGCAGTCTGCCAGTCATTTTCGTTGATGATGTCCGGCTTGAAATCAATATAGCGGAGCATTTCCAGAACAGCACGGGAGAAGAATACAAAGCGTTCACAATCGTCATAGAAGCCGTAAAGCCCGTCCCTGCCGAAGTAGTACTCATTGTCAATGAAATAATATGTCATGCCGTTCCAGATGCCGGTAAAGATCCCGCAGTACTGCTTACGCCATGAGACATCAACTGTGATATTGGTCAGGAACGTCAGCTGCGCACGCAGCTCAGGACGGATGGATTTGTAAAGCGGAATGACGACCCGGCATTCATGCCCCTTGGAGCGAATGGCAGCCGGCAGAGAACCGACCACGTCTGCCAGACCTCCGGAGGCGGCAAACGGAACAGCCTCACTTGCAGCAAACAGTATATTCAAGATCTATCACCTTCCAGTTCATTGGACTTCCCCGGAAACTTTCGGAGAAGTCTGTTAAAATCGGGAAATACAGGTAAAACAGGCGAATGCGGGGCAAAGTACCCCGCACCTGCCTGTTTCGGGTCAGGATCACAGCTTTGCATTTTTGCCGATGTATACGGGGTAGCTGTCCGAACCGGTGAGAACCCGCCCATCAGCGATTTCCACGTTCTTATCTGCGATCACGGAGGTAAGCTGACAATCCTCGCCGACCTCTGTGGACTGCATCAGGATGCAGTTCTTGACAACGCTGCCCTTGCTGACCTTGACACCGCGGAACAGCACGCAGTTTTCCACCGTACCCTCAATAATACAGCCGTCTGCGATCAGGGAATTGGAAACCTTGGATTCCAGACCGTATTTGACAGGACCGTTGTCACCGATTTTGGTGTAGATGGGTGCATTTTTCTGGAACAGGGCATCACGGTTTTCTTTTTTCAGGAGGGCAAGATTTGCCTCATAGTAGCTCTTCACGGAATCAATACGGGAGAAGTAATCCTTGAACTCATAGCCCATGAAGTTGAACTCATTGCATCTTGCCTGCAAGCAGTCACGAATCAAGCTGTACTGGCTCTGCGCTGCCGCTTCCTTGACGATCTTGGCGAGGAAGTCCTTGCGCATTACATACATATCCATGCAGATATTGCACTCACCTGCGATCTGCGGATCAATCAGAACAGACTTGATGTGATTTTCCTCGTCCATCTGAAGAACGTCCACACCGGAGCCGGATTCTTCGTTGTAGTGGTACTTGCCGTAAACCACAGTCACATCTGCATTGGTTTCCTTATGGTACTTGATGACATCGGCAAAATTGACATTGGCAATGAAATCACAGTCGGAGAGAGCGACATATTCACACTTGGAATTGCGCACATAGCTCCACACGTTATTGAGCGCTTCGAGTCTGCCTCTGTACACGCCGTCGTTGTTCTGGCTGAACGGCGGGAGCAGATTCAGACCGCCTTTCTTGCGGGCAAGATCCCACTCACGTCCGGTACCGAGATGATCGAGCAGAGAACCGTAATTGGACTTGGTGATGACACCGACTTCGGTAATGCCCGAATTGACCATATTGGAAAGCGGGAAGTCGATCAGACGGTATCTGCCGCCAAACAGGATCGACCCCATTGTCCGCTGTTTTGTCAGCTCGACTACGGTCGAATCGTGCATGGATGCAAAGATCAGACCGAGTACGTTATTATTCACTCCCATGAAAAGAGCCTCCTTACATATTTTCAGAAATGATATCCTTCGGCTTGACAACCGCATTGCCGGAAATGGTCACGTTATGACCAACAACGGCGATTCCCCAGTCATCGCGGTTTTCCACCTGTTCCGGAGAAACACCGATACGGGCACCGGATTCTACCACGCAGTTTTCACCGACAATGGCGTACTCTACCTTCGCACCGGACTTTACGACAGTACCGGGCATCAGGATGGAATAATTGACCGTTGCGCCCTCTTCGATGGTAACGCCTGAGAAAATGACGGAGAAATCCACTTCGCCGCTGATGGAAGAACCTTCCGTAATCATAGAGTTTTCGATCTTGGCGGTGTCACCAATGTACTGCGGCGGCATATTGTTATGCCGTGCATAGATCTTCCAGGAACGGTCATACAGGTCAAGCGGAACAGACGGACTGAGCAGATCCATATTGGCTTCCCAGAGGGAATCGAGCGTGCCGACATCTTTCCAGTAGCCGTCAAAGGTATACGCAAACAGACGCTCCCCGTTCTTCAGCATGGACGGGATAATGTCCTTTCCGAAGTCCTTGGAGCCTGTATTGGCATTTTCATTTTCGATCAGGTACTGTTTGAGTTTCTCCCATGTGAAGCAGTAAATGCCCATCGAAGCAAGTGTGCTTTCGGGATTCTTGGGCTTTTCGGTGAAGCGAACCACACGGTTTTCCGCATCGCAGGTCATGATACCGAAGCGGGAAGCCTCCTCCATCGGTACATCAATTACGGCGATTGTTCCGTCGGATTGATTCTTCTCATGGAATTCCACGAGTTTGGAATAATCCATTTTATAGATATGGTCACCGCCAAGCACGATCACATATTCAGGATTATAGCGTTCGATGAAGCGCATATTCTGATAGATCGCATTGGCTGTACCCTGAAACCAGTCTGCACCTTCCTTGGTTTCAAACGGTGACAGTACGTGTACGCCGCCGTACATTCTGTCGAGATCCCACGGCTGACCGTTGCCGATGTACTCATTCAGTACAAGCGGCTGATACTGTGTGAGAACACCGACTGTATCAATACCTGAATTTGTGCAGTTGGAAAGCGCAAAATCAATGATACGATACTTACCGCCATAAGGTACAGCGGGCTTTGCCACATTCTGGGTAAGGGCATAAAGCCGACTTCCCTGACCGCCTGCCAGCAGCATGGCGATGACTTTCTTCTTCGCGTTCATACTATTCCTCCTATACTTTGTCTGCTCTTTCCCGCAGGGTCGGGGCAGACATTCGACATCAAATACAGCAGATCAGTGATTTTTCGCTTTTTGTTCTGCCTCTTCTGCCTTCTGGTCAGCAAGTTCTGCAATAGAGATCTGCTTCAGTTTCTGAGGCATTGTCCGTTTCAGATACAGAACAGACAGGGCGGGCAGTGTAAGCGATACGCACTGGTCAAAACCATGCATACCGAAAGCAATGGTATCATAAGATTTCTTGGCAAGACCTCTGCCGCCGAATTCTGCGGCATCTGTGCTGAACAGCAGTTCATACTTTCCTTCAAACGGAACGCCGACCTTATAATCCTCACGGGTCACAGGGACGAAGTTGCACACAGCAATGACTTCGCTGCCGTCATCTGCGATTCTGCGGAACGCAATGACACTCTGCTTATAGTCATCATGTGAGATCCAGCTAAAACCACTCCATGAGTCGTCATTGTCCCAGAGGGCGGGGGTTTTGAGGTAGAGGCTGTTCAGGGCAGCCACGAAATCCTGTGTCTGGCGGTGGGGTTCCTGACCGAGCAGATCCCAGTCAAGCTGTTCCTTGTAATTCCATTCGTTTCTCTGGGCGAACTCCTGACCCATAAAGAGCATCTTCTTGCCGGGGTGTGCCATCATATACGCAAGAAATGCGCGGTACGAGGAGAACTTGTCCCCATCCAGTCCGGGCATTTTGTTGATCATGGAGCATTTACCGTACACGATCTCATCATGCGAGATCGGCAGGATGTAGTTTTCCGAGAAGCAATAGAAGAACGAGAATGTCAGCTTGTCGTGGTTGAATGCACGGTAGATCGGATCAAGTGACATATACTGGAGCATATCATTCATCCAGCCCATGTTCCACTTGAAATTGAATCCCAGACCGCCGATATCCGTCGGCTTTGTGACCAAAGGCCATGCGGTAGACTCCTCTGCGATCATAAGTACATCGGGGTGCTTGGCAAAAACTGCTTCGTTGAGATGACGGAAGAACTCGACGGCTTCGAGGTTCTCATTTCCGCCGTTGATATTCGCTGTCCATTCGCCGTCACGGCGGTCGTAATCCAGATACAGCATGGAAGCAACGGCATCCACACGCAGACCGTCCAGATGAAATTCATCCAGCCAGTAATTTGCACTGGAGATCAGGAAAGAACATACTTCTCCCTTTCCGTAATCGAACACACGGGTGCCCCAGCTTTTATGTTCCATTTTCTTGGGATCGGTGTACTCGTAGCAGCAGGTGCCGTCGAATTCATACAGACCGTGTGCATCTTTCGGGAAGTGGGCAGGAACCCAGTCAAGAATTACGCCGATCCCCGCCTGATGGAACAGGTCGATCATTTCACGGAACTGATCGGGCGTACCGAAACGGGAAGTTGGTGCAAAGTAGCCTGTTACCTGATAACCCCACGAACCGCTGTAAGGATATTCCGTCAGCGGCATGAATTCGATGTGTGTGTAGCCCATCTTCTGCATATAGGGGATCATGTCCTTCGCAAACATCACATAGTCCGGAGTAGTTCCGTCAGGATTGTGTTTCCACGACTCGAAATGCACCTCATAGATGTTCATCGGTCGCTTGTAGATGACGTGTTTCTTCTTTTCTTCCTGCCACTTGTCGTCCTTCCACTGATAGGAACTCTCATAGATCTTGGATGCGGTAGCAGGCGGAGTCTCGTAGTGATAGGCATACGGATCGGACTTCATCAGAAGCTGACCGTTTTTGGTTTCGATGCTGTACTTATAGGCATCGAACTGTTGCAGACCTTCGATCACTGCCTCCCACACGCCGGTGGCAATGACTTCCATCGGGTTCACGCTGCGGTCCCAATTGTTGAAATCACCGACAACCGAAATGCTGACAGCGTTCGGTGCCCAGACACGGAAACGGTATTTTTTTACACCGTTTTCTTCGATTGCGTGTACGCCGAAGAATTTATAGCCTTCACTGTTCTTGCCCTGATAGAAGAGATAAAGCGGAAAATCATTCGGGTTAGTCTGTTTGGTAGCAGTAGTCATAGCATACCCCCCTTTACACTTCTATTTTATCAGAAATCAAGCCATGTTTCAAGTACTTTTTTATTGTTTTTGCATTTGGTATCATATTTTCATAGACTATCATAATTTTCAACGTTCACTTTTGTGCAATATTACAATAAATTTGCAGGTGAAACCGTACTATCTGCATACTCATTTAAATCAGAATTGTCAATTTTTGTCGATTCTGTCTGAATTCGAGAGGTCATGCGTGCGGCGATGATTGTCACATCGTCCCGACACTGACCTCCGTGGAACAATGCGGACTTTTCGCAGGCAGACTGCACCACTTCCTGCGGGGAGATTCCCTCCCGAAGAAGCTGACTGATGTAGGGATATTCGGCTTCCCCGATCCCGTCCGAGAGCATGACGATCATATCCCCCGCATACGCAGAAGAACGTTTTCGGGAAGGCAGTGCATCGGTCATGATGCCGATGGGGAGGCTCATGGAACTGATGCGCTGGACTTTGCCCGAATGACAGAACAGCGTTGCCGCCGCACCGGATTTGCAAAGTTCAAACTCCCCGCAGTCGGCATGAAAATGCATCACGTCAAGCGTGGCAAAATTTTCCGTACAGGTTTCTGTACGGAGCATGGAATTGACAATGCGGACAGCCGTCATCACCTGCATTCCGCTTTCCACCATACGGCGAAGTGTCCGCACGGCAATGCGTGAGGCAAGCGAAGCGGCGCTTCCGCTGCCCATGCCGTCAGACAGTACAAGATACTGATCGCCGATGCAATCGGTAAAGGCATCGCAATGATCGCCGCACCGTTCATAATGGGGGGCGTTCTGGCTCTGCATTGCATATTCCAGACAATATGGCGGACTCTGATAAAGGCAGATACGGACACCGCTTTCAGTTTCGATCTGCACGGTTTCCATGCGGATACGGAGGTAGTGTTCCAGAAGCTTCTGCACGGAGACAACAGGAAATCCCTGCTGCTGTGTCAGAATCTCGGCGGCGATACGTCCTGTCCGCAGGCGGCGGACTTCAAAGCGTTCATATTCGGCAGCGCAGCGGTAGAGAATGCGTTTCAGAGCATCGGTCTGCGGGGCAAGGCATCTGGCATCCCGCTGCCCTGCAATGCCGGCAGTCACTTCTTCGATGAGCTGTAAATGTTCCAGCGTGACCTGACGGTTTTGCAGCAGATGCACCCGCTGCATCTGTGCCAGTGCAGACTGCGCCGCCTGTCCGCTGCAAAGTTCTGTGAGCGCTTTGCGCCGATGACAATGTTCCGGAACGGGAGGAACAGAGCCTTGCCGCTGTCCGCGCACAAGTTCCCGTATTGCCGCCGCCGTCTGCTGACTTTTCTGCATCCAGCAGTCGCTGTAATTCCTGCATCCCGTGCAGAGGCGTTCCCGTATTTGTATGGCGGGATCGTCGGGCGGTGTGACTTTCAGACGGTGCATGACTGCGGAGGTCTCCTCACGGAGTTCCTTGACTGCCTCTGCGATGAAACGTTCCCGACGATAATCGGACGGCATATGTTCCGCATCTCCGAGGGAAAGAAAACGGTACAGGTCTGCCTGTGAGAGAAGCACATACAAACCGCAGGAAACAGCAATTTCTGTCATTTCACGAACCAGTCCTCTGCTGCCGTCAAGTACGGCGCTGCTCAGTGCCTGCATCAGCAGAAACACCGGAATAAACAGAAGCTGCGGAAGTGCAGAACAAAATCCTGCCATCATCGCTGTGACAGGCAGAAACAGCATTGGAGTACCGAGGGAAACGCTGCACAGTGTCACGCCGCAGGCAGTCAGCGCCCCGACAAGTGTCCCGCCCGTATAGCGGAGCTGCCTTGCAAACAGGAGCGTCAGACTCAGTCCGACAATGCGTCCGATGTTGAAAAACGGTGTATCCAGTCCGCACAGTGCAGTGATGCACAACAGATAGCAAAGGGAGAACGTGAATGTCTTGCCTGCGTGTATGGTAATGCGCCGCTGCTCATACAGGGTATCTCTTGCATCGGCGAGAAAATAGGCAGCCGTTCCGGTCAGGACAGAGGCAAACAGATAGAGCGGGAGCTGCCCTGCCCCCGCATAAACGATCACATCCAGAATAATGCCGCTGAAAACGCCGCAGAGTGTAGTGGTCAGTGCCAGCAGATGGGGCTTGCACTGTTCATGGAACAGGATACGGACACAGGTCACTGTCACAAGTGCCGCAAGCAGAAAATGCATACCCGGTGGTGCTCCCTTGACTCCGTAGCAGGCGAGTGCCCCAAGCAGGATTGCTATGGAATACAGCGGCGGTGTGATACCCGCAAGTGCGGCTGCCAGCGTGGACACTGTGCCGCTGACGGTTCCTGCCGACAACAGGAAGCCGCTTGCAAGCGCTGCCGCAAATGCCGCAGGGATGTGCAGCAGCGCTGGGTCGAAATGCGGTCTGGATTTGTTCATCGTCATCGTCTCCTTTGTAATGCGATCGGATCAGCCGTATCTATTACTATTATACAGGAAAAACGATGCGGGTTTTGTCAAACGGTCTTGCGCTATTCTGCGGATTCGGAGGGAGAAAGTGCTATTTCCTGCGGACTTCGCTTTTCCCGAACATCAGAGACAGGCGGCAAGGCAGCGGGTCAGGGCGGCAAGCTGTTCCATGGTCAGTGACTCAATGCGGACAGTCGTGAAAAGCCCTGCATCTGCAAAGGCTTTTGCGGTGGTATCCTTCGGAAGTGACAGCGCAGCGGCAAGGACACCGCCGAGCTGTTTTCGTCTTTGCGCAAATCCTGCTTTCACAATGCGGAAGAAGAGCGATTCGTTTTCGATGTTCCACGGGTCGTTGTGATGCAGGCGGATTTGAATCACGGCGGAGTCTACGTTGGGG
>JAILPP010000040.1 GCA_024699425.1 Oscillospiraceae bacterium
GGCGCAAAAGAATATTTGAAGATTATGTCATATGTCAGCACTGCTATCAAGCATGGCATTTCTGGTTTTGAAGCGATTCGGCGTGCTGTCATGGATCAATCCCTGTCTGTTTTTGCTCAGGGGTTCTGAATAGTTACTGAATTTCACTTTCATCTGCGTCTGGATGCCTTTGATCATATTTCATTGTGTATTAGACCTCTTGCGAAATAGCTATTATTAGAAATTTTAAAATGATAATAAGGCTATTAAAATGCCATAATTTGTCAAAAGTCGAATTCGGTAAAATATTTTAATTATATCTATGAGTTAATTACGCAAGAGGTCTATTGCATTTTCAAAAACTCCTGTGTTTCGGTTAAGCTCACTGCTTTATCCCGCGGCGTTTTCCGTCTTGATTTACTTCGTCTTTTCATCTTGATCACTCCTATCTTGAAGTGATTCTATTATACTACTTTTAGGTACCGTTTGCAAGTCGGGATTTAAATCAAAAAGGGAGTGTACTTATGAATTCTTCTGTACTGCATACGGAAAAGCTGTGCAAGTCGTTTTCCAGCGGCGGTGTACAGCAGCACGTCATCAAAAATCTTGACCTTGAGATCCGCAGGGGAGACTTTACCGTTAAATGGGTTCATCCGGTTCCGGCAAATCCACACTGCTCTATGCGCTGTCCGGCATGGATAAGCCTACACTCGGCAAGGTGTATTTCGGTGACGAGGATATTTCGGGACTGACCAACGATCAGCTTGCGGTGTTCCGCAGAAAACATTGCGGATTCGTGTTCCAGAGCATTTATCTTCTGGAAAATATGACAGTCTTTGATAATGTGATGACTGGCGCATTGGTGTCGCAGAAAAATTCTCCCGAACTTGTCAGAAAAGCTGAGGAGCTTCTGAAAAAAGTCGGCATGGGGGAAGACACATGGAAGAAATATCCCAATCAACTTTCCGGCGGTGAGTGTCAACGTGTCGGCATTGTCCGTGCCGTCGTGAATGACCCGCAGATCCTGTTTGCCGATGAGCCGACCGGCAGCCTGAACTCTGCTTCCGGACGTGACGTGCCGGATATCTTCACGGAGCTGCACGGTAAGGGACAAAGCATTGTGATGGTCACGCATGATATCAGGACTGCACTACGGGGCAACCGTGTCGTATTTCTGTCGGACGGTGCCATTGTGGGAGAGCATGAAATGCCGCCTTACGGCACGGACGATGCCAAAGCACGCCGCGAGGGTCTGCAAGACTTCCTCAATCGGATGGTGAGGGCGATGAAAAAAATCCTCCGCCTGTCCATGGTGAATAACAGGAAACACAGGCTCGAAACCGTATCCCTTGTGCTGCTGGTCATGCTTTGTACGCTGCTGATGGGTTCCGCACTCAGCGGAATGACCAGCATCAAGTCCATCTTTCCGCAGGTCGTGGAGCGTACACAGAGCTATGAAAATCTCATCATGGTGCAGGAGAAAGTCTACGATCCCGAATTCCGACGCATCATCGAAAATGATGACCGCGTAGAGGAAGCGGAATGTGTCGATATGCTTCACAGACTCAGTACGAATTATCTTGACCGTCAGGGAAAGGAAAATTTGTGTTTACGAACTGATGACGGAATAAGGAGGAACTTTCCATGAAAAAGAACAGGATCGCTGCCGTTCTTTCGGCAGTGCTGCTTTTCTCTTCCGCTGCATCTACACTTTTTTCATGTGCGGCATAACCGCAACCCAATAAAACGCACAATACCCTCTCCTGTATCGCTTCGGTTAGCAAGATGTTTGCAACAACGGCAGTCATGCAGCTTGTGGATGACGGAAAGATCGAACCCGATGCACCGATCACGGAATATCTGCCCGAACTCCACATGGCTGATGCACGATACAAGATGATTACCGTGCGGATGCTGATAAATCACACTTCCGGCATTCTGGGAACAACAGACGGCAACTTCATGATTTTTGATGACCGTGATATGCAGCCGCATAACACACTTCTGGAAGAACTCAGCAGGCAGCGGCTGAAAGCAGATCCAGGCAATTTTGCGGCGTACTGCAATGACGGCTTTGAACTGCTGGAACTCATCACGGAACGTGTTTCGGGACAGAATTTCACGGACTATGTGTAAACGCACATCTGCAAGCCCCTCGGTTTGCAGCAGACGGGAACACCGTGGAATGCCTTTCGCACAGCGGAACAGATCAGAACTTACTGGAACGGCAATGTACAGGTCACACCGGATGAGGAGATCAGTGTAGCTGTTCTGTCTTCCGGCGGCAGCAGTATGTACAATAGACTTTCTCGGAAACTGGAGAAGTGTCAGATTCCGCAGGATTTTTGTGTCTGATAAAGAGACTCGACCGCAGGAATACTGTATGTATTGCAAGGGAGAGGCTCAAAGTCAGGCGCAAAAGAGACAAGGAAGATGACACTTCTCCAGTTTCCGAGGAAGTCTAATCAGCTCATGGCGGAAGCGCTCATGGACATTGCCCTCGATGAAAAGGGAATCCGTATCACACATCCCGACGTTCAGCCGATGGAAACGCTGGACACCGTGCCGGAACAATATCCGGATTATGCGGATTTTTATCTGTCCGGAGAGGAACTGTATCAGATTTCTTTTCCTGATGGCAGATTTATGGAGATCATGCAACTGTCAGGAGAGCATCCCAAGACTGTAATTCATCGGCGAGGGAACACTGGCAGTCCACATCCGCCATCTGCGCGAGAAGATCGAAACCGACTGCAATGCGCCTTCCCTCATCAGAACGGTCTGGGGTGTCGGCTATCTGATGGAGGCGGAAGATGAAGCAGTAGGATACCGTCTACGGGAGGTCTGTCTGGAAATGTCTGTTCGTGATTACGGTGTGGGAGTACCGGAAACGGAGATCGGACTGGTCACTACCAAATACTATACTGCAACCTGTTCCAACTTCCTTAATAGAAAAAACGGCTTTTGGGATTTGGGAATATAGCCTTTGTAATGAGCAGAAGTCCATTTTTATGGGAAGTAAGAAGTGCTTGCAGTATACCGCGGAAAAAATGCCGATGGCAAGTACGGCAGCGGTCTTGGATTGTACATTGCAGATCTGCTGATGGAGAAAATGAACGGCGAACTGATCTGTTCGTGCAAATCGGAAGGCTTTCAGGTGACACTGCTGATACCGCTTTCCTGACAGACTTCCCCGCAATTCTGCACATTTTTTACGACTGCTCAGGGGGCTGCCTGCCCCCTCAACCCCTTGACAGGGCAGTGACCGTCCTGCACCTGCATCGCATATTTACGGGGGATTTGCAGGTGTGTAAATGAACAAATTTTCTTTTCCTTTTTGTGCAATCGAACAAATTTTCTCTTTTTTTACGAATAACTATTGCTAAAAAAACATAAACAGTGTATAATATTATTAACGATTTGTGAGAAACAGAGTTAATCCTGAAAGGAGTTTTATGTTATGAAATTCATTCACCTTGCAGATTTTCATCTTGGCAGACGTGTAAGCGGTTTTTCGCTGATCGAAGATCAGACACACATTCTCGGACAGATCAACAGGATCATCGACGAGGAAAAGCCGGATTTTATCCTCATTGCCGGTGATGTCTATGATAAGCTCTCACCGTCGGTCGAAGCGGTTTCTCTGCTTGACGGATTCCTGACGAAGCTGTCCGCTGAGGGTATCCGGACATTTATTATTGCCGGAAATCATGATTCACCGGAACGCATTGCATTTGGTGCAAATCTGATGAATCAAAGCGGCGTTCACTTCTCACCGATCTACAGCGGAAAGGCTGAGAAATTCACGGTTTCCGATACATTCGGTGAAGCGGATGTTTATCTGCTCCCGTATCTTCGGACAGCAGAAGCACGCAGATTTTTCCCAGATGCGGAAATCGGGAATACTGCGGATGCTGTCCGCACGGCAATAGAAGCAATGCAGATCGACCCGTCACGCAGAAATATCATCATTTCCCATCAGTTTGTGGAGGGCGGTGTGACCAGTGACTCCGAGCGTGGTGCGGTTGGCGGAACAGACGGCGTTCCGGCAGAACTTTACAGAAATTTTGAGTATGCAGCACTCGGCCATCTGCACAAGCCGCAGAAAATGCAGTATGAAAACGTTCGTTACGGCGGAACGCCGCTGAAATATTCAATCTCCGAAGCAGATGACAAGAAGTGCGTGACGGTCTGTGAGCTTGGCGCAAAAGGAACACCCGTCAAAGTCACACTGCGGGAACTGACACCCCTGCGGGATATGCGGGAACTGACAGGCAGCTTTGCGGAGCTGATCGAAGGCGGTTCCGATGATTTTGTGCAGGTACGGCTGACCGACACAGAGCGTGTACCCGATGCACAGAAACGTCTCCGCACGGTATATCCGCATATTATGAGCGTGAAATACGAACAGGAACTGTCACATACGCCGATCACCATTATCGAAGATGCCGCTGTACAGTGTGCAGACCCGTTTGAGCTGTTCACAGCCTTTTTTGAGGATGTCAATACCAAAAAAATGACAGACGAACAGTGCGGCTATATGCAGAAACTGATCCGGCAGATCTGGGAATAAGGAGGAAACGTCATGAGACCGCTGAAACTGAAAATGCAGGCATTCGGACCGTACATTGATGAATGTGAAATTGATTTTACCGGGTTCGGAGACAGAGGGCTGTACCTTGTCACGGGCAACACCGGTGCGGGAAAGACGACTATTTTTGATGCGATTACTTTTGCACTTTACGGTGGTCTGAGTGGTGAGAATCGTGAGGGCAGTATGATGCGCTCAAAGTATGCTGCTCCGAATGCGGATACATATGTTGAGCTGGAATTTGAGTGCAGAGGGAAACGCTACAAAATCCGCCGCAATCCGGCCTACAAGAGAGCCAAAAAAAACGGCAATGGCGAGACAGAGATAAGTACTTCCGTAACACTGATACTGCCGGACGGCAGAACATTCAATAAAGGTGTGAAGGAACTTATAGAGAATGAGATCATCATGCTGAACCGCAATCAGTTCTGTCAGACCGTCATGATCGCACAGGGGGAGTATCTCAAACTCCTGTTTGCCAACTCCAAAGAACGAGAACCGCTGCTCAGGACATTATTTGGCACGGAAAAATACGAATTGCTCGGAACCAGACTGAAAGAGGAAAAAAAGAAGTACTCGGATCAGTGTGAGGATATTCGCAGGGACATTCGTTCCGTAGCTGTTAGATATGAAGATGCGCCGGAGTATGAAGAAGCAGCAAAAGCACACGCAGATGCAGCGAATACGGCACACCTTGTCAGAATCATTGAACAGCTTATCGAGCGCGGAGTGGAAAAGCAAAAACAGCTTATCAACAATAAAAAAACGGTTACCGAGGAATATGATGCAGCACTCGGAAGTTATCATCATATTGAGGAAAGTTATAGCCGCTTGCAGAATACACGGGCTGACATAAATAAACTGAAACAGCAGATCGCTGAAAAGAAAAAAGATGCCGATAAACGTAATGAAGATAAGAAAAAACTTTCCGCTCAGCGTGAGAATCTTGAAAAGGAACAGGACGAATTGAAAGATGCACCGACATTGCTGGAAAAGTACAAAGGCGAATTGGAAAAGGCGGAGCGCAATCGTTCGGACGTGCAGGCGCTTGCAGATAAACTGGAAGAACTGAAAGCTGTCCAAAAGAACATAGAGAACGAGCAGGAGAAATCCGAAAAATATACTAAGCAGAAATCAAAACTCGAAGAGGATCAGAAAACGTTCAATGCCAAAATTGAAGCACTCCGACAGCGTGTTGCCGATCTGGACGGCGAATCGGAAAAATGCGCAAATCTGCGTACAGATCGGGATAAATTCAATGAAAAGATCGAGGCGCTGGAAGCCCTGAAAGAAGAATGTAGCGATCTTGCAAAAGAACAGCAGAAACTTCGGAAAGCGCAGAACGATCTCGAATCCGCTGAAAAAGAATATCAGGAGAGAAGCCGTAATTATACAGACCTCAACAGCCGATTTATCAAGGGGCAAGCAGGTATCATGGGACAGTCGCTCAAAGATAGTGAAGCGTGTCCTGTCTGCGGTTCGCTGCATCATCCGCATATTGCCGTCTGCGCCGATGATGTTCCCACCGAAGCAGAGGTCAATGCTGCCAAGGAATTGAGTGACCGCACTGAGAAGACATTCAAAAAAGCAAGCGATACTTTCAGCCGGTACAAAGGAAACTGTGAAACCGCACAGAATCAGATAGACCAAAAAGCAGATAATCTGCTTGGTGTACATACGGATATTGTGGAAACAGCGGAAAAGCAGATCGAAAATTACCGTTTAGAGCTTTCCGTACTGGAACAGCAAATCAAGGATACAGAAGGACTTATCAAGGAACGTAACGACAAGAAAAAGCAGATTGACGATACAGAGAAAAAAATTTCCGATCTTGGCGATCAGATCAGGGAAGCGGAAGCAAACTGCTCTGCTGTCGCCGAAGAACTGAATCAGGCAAAGGGCGATTGCAGTGCCAAGGAAACTGCACTTGCAAATGCATTTGAAAAGCGGTTCGGTAACCGCACGCTTGACAATGCGGAGGAACAGATACGCCAACTGACCGATGAGGCAGAAAAAACACTGGAAACTGCGAAGGACACTGTTTCCGCACAGGAAAAGCGTATCGAGCGAGGCAAAAAAGTGGAAGACGAACTTGCAAATATTGCTGCATCGGAGAACAAGAGTGAACAGGAGCTTTCCGAACTGAAAACAGAAATCGCAAAGCATGAGGGCAAGCTGAACGGGAAAAAGCAAGACATCGAAAATCTGCTCAATGACCCCGAATTTGACGGAACACCGGAACAGCTTGAAGAGAAAGACAAAGCAGTAAAAGAGATTGGAAAGCGTAAAGATTCCATTGACAAGAATCTCAGCGGTATTGAATCACGGATTCTTGATAACCAAAATGCCGAAAAACGACTGAAAGAAATCGGTAAAAAACTTGCAGAGGCGGAAAAGCAGTACACCATGGTAGAAGAACTGGAAAAAACTGTCTCCGGTAATATCGGCGGACAGGACAGGATCACATTTGAGACGTATGTTTTGCAGGAGAACTTCCGCGGTATGATTCATCACGCCAACCGCCTGCTCTGCGAAATGACGGACGATCACTACACCCTCAGCACCGCAGTTCAGGAAAACAGGAATCAGAAAGCCGGTCTTGATCTGGAGCTGTTCGACCATTGGAATGATACCACCCGTGATGTCAAAACGCTTTCCGGCGGCGAATCGTTCCTTGCTGCGCTTGCACTTGCACTCGGCATGGCGGAAGAGGTGCAGTCTTCCAGAGGCGGTGTCCAGCTCGATTCGATGTTCGTGGATGAAGGCTTCGGGTCTCTCGATGAAGAATCCCTTGATCTGGTCATGAATGCGCTGGATGAACTTTCCAGAGGCAGCGGCAGCAGACTGATCGGCATTATCAGCCATGTGGAAGAGCTGAAAAGCCGCATCGACAACAAGCTCATTATTGCCAAAGACCCCATCGGCGGCAGCAGCGCTGAGATCTGTTCCTGAGCTTTTGAACTATAAATGAGCATTCTTGGCAAAGTACACAAGGTTGCGGGCTGGTATTGGGGAGAGAAAATCAACCTCAAGCCCGATGCAAAGCGGATGTCTACCATATCCGCTGAAATCGCTTCCGCAGTACTTGAAACCTGTATCAAGCTGAGAAGTCCCGACGATTTCAGGGAGACCATGAACTCGATCTGCAAGGATATCCGGGATCTCTGCGACTCCGAGCATTGCTGCATTCTTCTGATGGATACGGAAAAACGAGCTTGTTCTGTACTCTGTGAAGCCTTCTCGGAAAATACGAAACTGCTGCCGATGGAAACGTATGTGGACGATGCGTTCTATGATATTGCGGATTCGTGGAAAGGTACGATTGCAGGCAGCAATTGTCTGATCGTCAAGAATGCACATGATATGGAAGTGGTGAAAGAACGCAACCCCATCTGGTTTGAGTCGATCACCTCGGCAGGCGGAAAAAATATTGCCCTCTTTCCTCTGGAATTCAAGGGTGAACTGCTGGGCTATATGTGGGCAATCAATTTCGGCACAAGTGCCGTGGATACGATCAAGGAAACCCTTGAGCTTACCACGTTCATTCTTGCTTCCGAACTGTACAGCTACCGTATGATGGACAAGCTCCATGTCCTCAGTTCCACAGATATGCTCACAGGCGTGATGAACCGCAACGAGATGAACAATTATATTGATGCGCTGACAAAAAGTACAACGAAAAAACTGTCGGTGTCCTGTTTGACGATCTGAACGGTCTGAAGGCTGTAAATGATGGTGAAGGACATATTGCGGGTGATATACTTCTGAAAAATGCTGCAAACGCACTGCGGGATGTGTTTGCCATTCATGAGATTTTCCGTGCGGGCGGTGATGAATTTGTTGTCGTCCTTACGGCAGTTTCAGAAGATGAACTGCACGAAAAGGCAGAAAAATTGAGAAAGGCAGCGGGCAAGTACAGAAATGTTGTATTTGCGATCGGTGTTGCTTACGAGAACCGTATACAGAACGTCCGTCTTGCACTGCATAATGCAGATGAACGTATGTATGCAGACAAAAAACGGTACTACGAGCTGCATCCGGAGAAAAAAAGAGGAGCGATCGACAAGAAACGATTGAATTGACCTGACAGAAAAGTCCGGCATTATAACCGGACTTTTTCTGTCAGTTTCTTTCAAGTTTAATGTCAGCGTCTGACTGCGACACGCTTGCTTCCGGCAGTGATCGCTTTCTGCGGACAGACCAGTGTACAGAGATGGCAGCCCACGCATTGTTTAGCATGGAGAATCGGTTTTCTCTCCGCGTTCAACTGTATTGCACTGTGTCCGCCGTCTGCACAGGAGATCTCACAGCGGCCGCAGCCAATGCACTTTTCTCTGTGAAACTTCGGGTAGATCACGGTATCCCGTTCCAGCACGTTCGTAGTTTCGCTCACGGAGTCCAGTGCAAGTCCGAC
>JAILPP010000069.1 GCA_024699425.1 Oscillospiraceae bacterium
CCGCCAGCGTTCGTCCTGAGCCAGGATCAAACTCTTCATAGAGTTGTATCTCCAATCGGTTTTACCCGATCTGAAATCTGTCTCATTGCGAATCGCTCGCAATTACTGTTGCGTTTTATAGTCTTGTCTGACTTCTCAAATTAATTCATTGAATCAACGAATCAACAAGGGTTCCAGTTTTTTGCCTTTTATATCTCGCATTGTTCAGTTTTCAAGATGCAGTTTTCGTCGTCTCTCTGAGCTTTTCTTTTGAAGTCTCATCGTCAGGCGACTTATTTATTATACCACACTTTCGGAAGTTTGTCAAGCCTTTTTTCAAACTTTTTTCAAAGTTTTTTTTGGATTTCACTTCGCTAAAGCGTTTTGCTTTCAAGTCGTCAGCTCTTTGTCTCCCGACCGGCTGACCCGACTCTTCCGCTTCACTCCTCGCAAAGTTTCAACCTGAAAAGACTCTTCATTTTCCCAAGATGCAGCGCTTTCCGGACTCCTGAGCTTCGCTCTCTCGTCCGACAGCTTTATTATTATACCACGGTTCCCCCAAATTGTCAAGGCTTTTTCCTGCAAAAGAATTTCTTCTTTTTTCCGCTTTTTCTGTCAGTTTTCACCATTTGTTTCTTCTTTCAGCAGTTTCTCCGCTAAATCCGCAGGCTGTGCCTGCGATTCGTAATATAATTTCTTATAGTCCGGCATCTTTTTTACCTCATGACAGATTGTCAATTCTTATCATAGTATTGAACACTACAAAACATTTGGACTATCCGTCCAAATCCGCGCAAAATAGCAGAAAAGCCCGTTCCGGTTGGGAACGGGCTTTGGCAATTATGCCTCGCTTGGCATCATGAGCTTGACCATGACCGCCTTCTGCGCATGGAGACGGTTCTCCGCCTCGTCAAAGATCTCGGCTGCGTGTGCCTCGAATACCTTCTCTGTGATCTCCTCGCCGCGGTGTGCGGGCAGGCAGTGCATCACCATTGCATCTGCATGGGCGGCTTCCATGACCTCGTCATTGACCTGATAACCCGCAAATGCCAGCTTGCGCTTCTCGATCTCGGACTCCATGCCCATGGACGACCACACGTCTGTCAGAATGACATCCGCATTCTCTGCCGCCTTGACGGGGCTGTTTGTAATGGAGAAGCAGTCGTAGCCCTTTGTAAACTCCATGACCTTTTCATCAGGCTGATAGTTGTCAGGGCACGCCACGGAAACCTCCATGCCGACTTTCAGACCGCCGACAATGAGGGAATTTGCCATGTTGTTGCCGTCACCGATGTAGCACATTTTCAGACCATCAAACGTATCTTTATACTCACGGATCGTCAGCAGGTCAGCAAGCACCTGACACGGGTGGCAGAAGTCGGTCAGTCCGTTGATGATCGGAATACTGCCGTACTCCGCCAGATCTTCTACTTCCTTCTGCTCAAATGTACGGATCATGATGCCGTCAAGATAGCGGGACAGCACCCGTGCAGTGTCCTGCACAGGCTCGCCTCTGCCGATCTGGAGATCATTGGCAGAGAGGAACAGGGGATAGCCGCCAAGCTGGTACATACCCGTTTCAAACGATACACGGGTTCTGGTCGATGCCTTCTGGAAAATCATGCCGAGAGTCTTTCCCTGCAAAATCGGGTGCGGAATGCCGTGCCTGGTCTGATACTTCAGCTTGTCGGCAAGATCCAGAATCTCAAAAATCTCCTGCTGGCTCAGATCCAGCATTTTCAGTAAATGCTTCATATTGTTTCCTCCGTTTATTTGTTCGTCCCGTTGAAGCACTTGTCCGCAACGACGGCAAACAGCGGGATAAAGTCGTCAAAATATTTATTTTCCACCGACAGACGGTACTTCGGTTCATTGTTCGCCTGACGTTCTGTAATCAGCGTGCCGATCTCGTCCTTGTAGGAAAAAAGTTTCAGTTCTCTGGAATCTTTCCCGCGCAGCTCGTAGCGATAGCTGCCGCCGTTGAACGTGATCGTCGGGTCAACAAAAAGCGATTCACACTTGACTGCCATAAAGGCTTTTTCGTTGAATACGATCTGAAATGCCGGTTTCTTGCCAAATTCGGTTCTGATAAGACGGTACAGCGCATAGCCGCTGGCATCGTGAAGCGTGGTGATCGGATTGCCGATCAGACGTTTTTTCTTGGTAACTGTATAAATGATACGATCTTTGGTGTCCAGAATGTCATACTTTCCGGAACCCTTGGGCAAAATGACCAGATCCATCGCCATAGCTTACGCCTCCAATACTTCAGTCAGAATCTTCAAACCTGCCTCCAGCTCTTCCTGTGAGATCGTCAGAGGCGGGAGCAATCTTACCCTATCCTTTGCCGTAAGCACGAGTAATCCCTTATCCAGACACGCTTTGAGGACATCCGGAGCCTTCTTGGTTTTCAGGCTGATTCCGATCATGAAGCCCAGTCCCGATACGGCTTCGACCTCTCCGCATTTTGCAATTTCACCCCGCAGCCATTCCGCTTTCTTTGCAATGCCGTCCATCACGCCCGGTGTATCCAGTGTTTCCAGTACCTGCAATGCACCCGCACAAACGACAGGATTTCCCCCGAAAGTCGAGCCGTGTGCGCCCTTGCCGAGTACGTCTGCGCATTTCTTTGCGGCAAGGCATATACCGACCGGCAGTCCGCCGCCGATGCCCTTGGCAATGGTCGTCACATCAGCCTGTACGCCGAAATGTTCGCCTGCAAGGAGTCTACCGGTTCTGCCGATGCCCGTCTGCACCTCGTCTGCGATCATCAGAATGTCCTTTTCGTTGCAGAGCTTGCGGATCTCGTCCACAAAATCCTGCTCCAGTGCCATGACACCGCCCTCGCCCTGCACATATTCGATCATGATCGCACAAACGGTATCGTCCAGCTTTTCGTGCAGATCGGCAATGTCATTCGCCTTGGCATAGCGGAAATCACCCACGAACGGGAAGAAGTAATTGTGGAACACGTCCTGACCCGTTGCAGAAAGGGTAGCGATGGTTCTGCCGTGGAAGGAATTGACCAGCGTGATGATCGTGGAACGTCCCTTGCCGTACTTGTCAAAACTGTACTTTCTTGCCAGCTTGATAGCGCATTCGTTGGCTTCTGCGCCGCTGTTGCCGAAGAACACCTTCTCGTAGCCTGTCATGGCGCAGAGTTTTTCTGCGAATTTTGCCTGCGGTGCATGGTAGAACAGATTTGAGGTATGCTGGATCTTCCGCACCTGTTCGCAAACAGCATCTGCCCACGCCTGATTGCAGTAGCCGAGGGACGCTGTCCCGATGCCGCTGCCGAAGTCAATGTAGGACTTGCCGTTTTCGTCCCGGATCGTTGCGCCTGCACCGTTGTCCAGTACCACTTCACTCCGACCGTAGGTCGGCATGATGTGGGAATTGGTTTGTTCTATGATATTCATTTTATCTTTCTGCTCCTTATGTGAATCTCAGAATATACTGCCCCCAAAGTATCCCGTATGCTGCAAGTGTCCCGATACCAAAGGTAAGAAGCACCGTTTTCCGCCAGTATGCCCCCTCATCACAGAGGGCGAATACATCCGGTTGGGTTCGGTCATAGCAGAGCTTCACCTGATCGCCGGTGTGACGTGCGTACTGCCATTCCGGTACATAATGCCGGCTTGCTGCCGTGATCTCACCGGACTCCGTTTCGTAGCGGACAACGGGCGCAAGGCTCTCTGTCTCGCTGCGGTTCCGCCAGACCTGCTGTCTGCGTGTGCCGACAACCGTTCCGACAGTGTAGACGGGATGGGCAATTTTCCCTTTTCTGACGGGAAGAAAGGCTGCTGCAATGCTGCACACGGCAAGTATGACAGGCAGCCACAAAAGCAACTGCATCAGCGGAACATCGTGCCGATGCCCTCATTGGAAAGAATTTCAATGAGAATGGAGTGCGGCACTCTGCCGTCGATGATAACGGTTTTCTTCACACCGCGTCGGACTGCCTCCACGCAGCAGTCAATTTTCGGGATCATGCCGCCGGAGATGATGCCGCGCTTCTTCATGAACGGTACTTCACTGACATTGACTTCCTGAATCAGTGTGGACGGGTCGTCCTTATCCCGCAGAAGTCCTGCAATATCTGTCAGCAGAATGAGATTTTCCGCCCCCAGTGCAGAGGCGATCTGGGAAGCCGCCGTGTCCGCATTGACGTTGTAAGCCTGACCCGATGCATCACTTGCCACGGTCGCAATGACGGGGATTACGCCGTTGTTGAGCGCATCAATGATGGGCTTGGGGTTGACCTTGGTCACATTGCCCACAAAGCCGAGATCTTCACCGTTCGGTCCGTAGGTGCGCTCTGCGGTGAGCATCTGCTCATCAAGTCCGCAAAGTCCGACTGCCGTGCCGCCCTTCTGTCCAAGATGAGAGACAAGCTCCTTGTTGACCTTGCCTGCCAGCACCATCTTGACCACATCGACCGTCGCAGCATCGGTATAGCGCAGACCGCCGATGAATTTACTTTCGATATTCAGCTTTTTGAGCATATCGCTGATCTCAGGGCCGCCGCCGTGAACCAGCACGACCTTGATGCCGACCAGCGTCAGCAGAACAATGTCACTCATGACCGCCTGCTTGAGTTCTTCGTTTGTCATGGCGTTGCCGCCGTACTTGACGACAACGATCTTGTCATGATACTTACGGATGTAGGGAAGTGCTGCATTCAGCACCTGCGAACGTACATCATTTGCAATTTTTTCACTCATGGGTTTTTCTCCTGTTTTACGAACGATAATCGCCGTTGATTCTGACATAATCATAGGTCAGATCGCAGCCCCATGCTACGGCAAATCCCTCGCCCTTGCCGATGGTGACATGGACAATGATTTCTTCCTCGGAGAGGATCTCCTTTGCCTCCTCCTCGGAGAACCCGACACCTGCGCCGTCCTCGCACACGAGGATCACGCCCTTGTCAGAGCCGATGGTCACATAGACCTGATGAATGTCGAAATCGACAGGCGCATAGCCGACTGCACAGAGGATTCTGCCCCAGTTGGCATCTTCACCGAAAATGGCAGCCTTGAACAGGCTGGATGTGATAACGGACTTTGCCACGATCTCTGCGGTCTTGTCGTCAGGCGCACCGTCGCAGAGGCATTCGATCAGCTTGGTCGCTCCCTCACCGTCACGCGCCATCATGCGGGCGAGGTTCATCAGCACGGTATAGAGCGCATCCTTGAACACGGCGAAATTCTCGTCGTCCTTTGTGATCTTCGCATTGCCTGCGTCACCGTTTGCAAGAATGCAGACCATATCGTTGGTGGAAGTATCGCCGTCCACGCTCACACGGTTGAGCGTGAGGAATACGACCTCACGGAGCGCATTTTTCAGCAGACCCGCATCAATATCGCAGTCTGTTGTCAGGAAGGTCAGTGTCGTTGCCATGTTCGGGTGAATCATGCCGCTGCCCTTGAGCATACCGCCCAGACGGCAGGTCTTGTCACCGATGACAAACTCAACAGCAACTTCCTTCGGCACGGTGTCTGTCGTCATAATGGCATTGACCGCCGCAGTGTTGCCTGTGACGGAAAGCCCTCTGACCAGTGCCGGAATGCCGCTGACAATCGGTTCGATCGGAAGCGGCTGCCCGATGACACCCGTAGAAGCTACAATAATATCTTCCGGCTTGAGGTTCAGCTCATTTGCAAGTGCTTCGCACATAGCCTCCGCTTTCTCCTCGCCGTCTGCATTGCAGGTGTTGGCGTTGACGGAATTGACAATGACCGCCTGTGCAAAACCGTCTGCAATGTGCCGCTTGGTAACGGCGATCGGCGCACCCTGCACCTTGTTGGTCGTGTACATTGCCGCCGCTGTGCAGGGCTTTTCCGCACAGATCACGGCAAGATCATTCTTATTCGGGTCGCCGTTCTGCTTGATGCCGCAGTGGATGCCGTTTGCCTTAAATCCCTTGGCAGCGCAGACACCGCCCTCAATAAAGGGAAATCCCTTGAAATCCTTTTTCTTCATTTCTGACCCCTCTTAAAGTAATCCTGTGGTTTCGTCAATGCCCATCATGATATTGAGACACTGTACTGCCGCACCCGATGCGCCCTTGCCGAGATTGTCCAGTCTTGCGCAGAGCAGAATCTGCTCATCATTGCCGAATGTGAAGATCTCCAGCTTGTTCTGACCCGAAAGCGTGTTGGATGCAAGGAAGAATTTGCCCTGCTCCTCGTCCGTCATCAGGGGATTGACCTGCACGAGTTTTGCGCCTGCGTAATGTTCACGGAACATCTCATTGACCTGTGCAAGCGTGATCTTCTTTTCCAGCATTCTGGTCTGGATCGGCACGGAAACGACCATGCCGCTGTAATAATCGCACACGATCGGATTGAACATCGGCTTGTATGTCAGCCCAGCAAATTTCTGCATTTCCGGCAGGTGCTTATGATGCTGCGAAAGGGCGTACTGACGGGGAGAAGAAAACTCCTCCGGCTTTTCGTCACCCTCGTAGACGGCAATGGCATTCTTGCCCGCACCGCTGTAACCGCTTGTCGCATAGGCAAACACGGGAAAATCTGCCGGCAGCAATCCCGAATGCACCATCGGATACAGCATCGAAATAAAACCGCTTGCATAGCAGCCCGGAACGGCAGTACGGTCGGAATTTACGATCTTCTCACGAAAAGCGGAACTCAGTTCGGGGAAGCCGTAAGCCCAGTCGGGATTTGTGCGGTGTGCGGTGGATGCATCGAGAATGCGGGTATTGGTTCCCCTGGCAAGCTCCACTGCCTCAATGGAAGCCGCATCCGGCAGACACAGGAAAGTAAAATCCGCCTGTGTCATCATTTCACGTCTCGCATCGTTGTTATGACGGTCAGCATCGGCAATTTTCAGCAGTTCAATATCGGCTCTGCCGTTCAGACGGTCGATGATTTTCAGACCTGTTGTGCCTGCCTGACCGTCCACATAGACTTTTACGGACATACTATTTGTCCTCCTTTTGTTCGTCGTCATCCTCATAAGGCTCGTGGGGGCACTTCCAGACGCTGTACGCACAGCACACCACCAGACAGAAGATCGCCCAGCCGAGAGAAATATAATAGTTATTGAAAATCTCCGCAATCAGCAGCTCACCAAGCAGCCAGATGAACACGCTCAGTGCTGAAAGGGCAAGAATAAACTTGATCTGACGTTTGCGCATGGTTTATGAAAAGCAAGCGATTGCCTGTTCCAGATCGTAGCGAAGCTCGTCAAGCTGATCGGTCACAGCCTGCGGGGAAGGTCCGCCGTAGGACTTGCGCTGCATCACGCAGTTTTCAAGATTGATCGCCTCGTAAACGTCCTCATCAAACTGATCGGACAGCCTGCGGTATTCGGCAATGGGCAGCGTTTCGAGTGTTACGCCGCTTTCGATGCACTTTGCCACGAGTGTTCCCGTGATCTTGTAGGCATCACGGAAGGGCATTCCTTTCTTGACGAGATAATCTGCGCAGTCGGTCGCATTGATAAAGCCCTGTGCCGCCGCTGCACGCATATTCTCTTTCAGGACACGCATGGTGGACAGCATCGGAATGAACGTTTTCACGCAGAGTTTTACATTGTCGATGGCATCGAAAATCGCTTCTTTATCCTCCTGCATATCCTTGTTGTAGGCAAGCGGGATTCCCTTGAGCATGGAAAGCAGCGTAATCAGATCGCCGTTGACACGTCCCGTCTTGCCGCGGATCAGCTCCGTGACATCGGGGTTTTTCTTCTGCGGCATGATCGAAGAACCTGTCGCATAGGCATCGTCCAGCTCCACGAACTTGAATTCCCACGAACACCAGAGAATGATCTCCTCCGAAAAACGGCTCAGGTGGGTCATAATGAGGGAAAGCGCACAGCACAGCTCCACGCAGAAATCACGGTCGGAAACGCCGTCGAGACTGTTCTCCACGGGCTTGTCAAATCCGAGCAGGCGGGAAGTCTGCCAGCGGTCGATGGGGTAGGTCGTACCTGCAAGCGCACCGCAGCCGAGGGGATTTTCGTTCATGCGCTCCTTGGTGTCGATCAGGCGCAGCAGGTCACGGCGAAGCATCTGGGCATAGCACAGCAGATGATGCGCGAAGGTGATGGGCTGGGCACGCTGCAAATGCGTATACCCCGGCATGATCGTTTCCTTGTGCTGTTCTGCCATGTTGCAGAGCGTGACGGCAAGGCGGTGAACCAGCCGTGCAATCTCGTCGATCTCGTCACGCAGATACAGGCGGATGTCCAGTGCTACCTGATCGTTGCGGGAACGTGCGGTATGCAGACGCTTGCCTGTGCTGCCGAGGCGTTTTGTCAGCTCCGCCTCCACGAACATATGAATATCCTCCGCATTCGGATCGAATACGAGTCTGCCGCTTTGCAGGTCGGTCAAAATCTCCCGCAGACCTGCAATAATGGCTTCGCTCTCCGATTTCTCAATGACTCCGCAGTCACCGAGCATGGTTGCGTGTGCGATGCTCCCGCGGATATCCTGTGCAAACATTCTTGCATCAAAACTGATGGAAGAATTGAACGCATTGACGGTCTCATCGACCTCCTTGGAAAATCTGCCTGCCCAAAGTGCCATAGTCTTTCCTCCGAAAATTACCATACTAAACGACAGCGCCGGAGACTTTCCAAAGCCTCCGTGCCGTCTGCGATTTATGATTCCTTGTGAAGTTCCTTATATGCTGCGATCATGTCGCTCACGGGAATGCCGTCGATGGCGGCATTCTCCCAGTGGCAGCCGTTGAACTGCACACCTGCCATGCCGCAGCTATTGAACGTCGAATCTGCCATATTGATATGTGCAAAATCGGACGTACTCATATTCAGATGCATGACCGATGCGCCGACCAGATTGGCATCACGGAAGCTGATGCCCCGCAGATCGACTGCCTGAAACGATGCATTACGCATACCCATATTGCGGAACTGCGCATTATGCATACTGCTCTCCTCAATGCGGCTCTGATCGAGATTGCACTCCGTCACGGCAACGCAGTACAGGTTATTTTCCTTGAATACTGCGCCGTCGAAGTCCGTCTCCTCAAACACCGCACCGATAAAACTTTCGTTGAAAAAAGTTTTTCCGGCAGTTTTCTGATTTTCACTCATAGTTTATCAGTCCTTGTTCTCCGCATTGCGCTTCTGTTCGAGCTTTGCTCTTACCCAGATCGGCAGACCGAACAGATTAATGAAGCCTGCGCTGTCCTTCTGATTGTAAACATCATCTGCATCGAAGGTAGCCACTTCTTCATCGTACAGGGTGTACGGAGAGGTGACACCTGCGTTGATGATATTGCCCTTGTAGAGCTTGAGCTTGACATCACCGGTAACGGTTTTCTGTGTCTCGGTCACGAATGCGCTCATTGCCTCACGCAGGGGAGTGTACCACTGACCGTTGTAAACGATGTCAGCGAACTTGATGCCGAGGTACTGCTTGATTCTTGCAGTTTCCTTGTCGATGGTGATAGTCTCCAGCACTTCGTGTGCGTGGTACAGGATTGCACCGCCGGGGGTTTCATATACACCTCTGGACTTCATGCCGACCAGACGGTTCTCGACCAGATCTGCCAGACCGATACCGTTCTCGCCGCCGAGCTTGTTCAGGGTGGTGACGATCTCGGTGCCGTTCATCTGCTTGCCGTCGATGGCAGTCGGAACGCCCTTCTCGAAGTGAATGGTCACATAGGTGGGCTTGTCGGGAGCCGTGATCGGGGAAACGCCCATTTCGAGGAAGCCCGGCTTCTCGTACTGCGGCTCATTTGCGGGGTTCTCCAGATCCAGACCCTCATGGGAGAGATGCCAGATATTCTTATCCTTGGAGTAATTTGTCTCACGGTTGATCTTCAGCGGGATATTGTGTGCTTCTGCGTAGTCGATCTCCTCATCACGGGACTTGAGATCCCAGATTCTCCACGGAGCGATGATCTGCATATCGGGAGCGAATGCCTTGATTGCAAGCTCAAAGCGCACCTGATCATTGCCCTTGCCCGTGCAGCCGTGGCAGATCGCATCTGCGCCTTCCCTGATGGCAATTTCAGCGATTCTCTTGGCGATGATCGGACGTGCAAAGGACGTGCCGAGCATATAGCGGTTCTCATAGATTGCGCCTGCCTGTACGGTAGGGAATACATAATCATTGATGAACTCTTCGGTCAGATCTTCGATGTAGAGCTTGGAAGCACCTGTCTTGAGTGCCTTCTCCTCCAGACCGTCCAGCTCGGTACCCTGACCAACGTTGCCGGAAACGGCGATGACTTCGCAGTTATTGTAATTTTCCTTCAGCCACGGAATAATAATGGACGTGTCCAGACCGCCGGAATAGGCAAGTACAACCTTTTTGATTTCTTTCTTCTGAGCCATGATAAAATTCCTCCTGATTTCTGCGGACTGCATAGGTCCGTTAGTAAGCACTCTTATTATACACCAAACCGGATAGTGTTGTCAAGAGCTTTTGCATAAATATACAGGATATTTTTCATATAGCCTTGAATTTATGCATTTATTCCTGTATATTGTGAATATCATGCATATTTCATGCATTGCCTCCGCATCCGCACAGCAGGGGAGTACTGCTTTCAGCGGTACAGCCGTCTGTTCCGCTGCGGGGCATTTCGGCGTGTAAAACAATTTTCCACATTCGTCAAATTGCACATATGTCGATTCTTCGCCGTTTTTCATCCGTCGAAATCCGCATGACAGCATTTTCAACTGTTTTCCACCTCGTTTCAACTGCAATTCAACATTCTATCCACATACTTCGTCAAAAGCTGTTCGACAAAATCCGCTTTTTTACGACACTTGTCGCTTTTCTTCGCTCTTGCATTTGGGAAATAAGTGTGCTATCATAATATACGTAGAGTGAAGGAGGAACAAAACCGATGACCGACAAAAAGAAAGTGCTGATCGGTGATGACACGGTCGATTACGGGATCACGACCGCCAGTGCCCTGCGGAGCATTGGAATGTATGCCATCACCCGCCGCAAAGACGGCAACGTGCTGCTCAATGCGATTTTAGAAGAAAAACCGGACGTTGTGATCGCTGATGCTGTGATGCCGCACATGGACGCGATCGAGCTGATGAAACGTGTAAAAGCAGAAGCGCCCGTATTTCCTGCATTTATCGTGACCTCCAGCTATGATAATCCGTTTGTAGAGCGCCAGATCATGGAACTTGGCGCGCGTTATTTTCTTCTGAAGCCCTTTGAACTGACCATGCTCGCCGAACGTATTCAGGCTCTGACCGCACAGCCCATCCACATAAGCGGAGGACAGGATATGGAAATCCGTGTCACAGAGATTATTCATCAGCTCGGCGTTCCTGCGCATATCAAGGGCTATCATTATCTCCGTTCTGCCATCCTTGCCTCCCTGAATGAACCCGAACTGCTCGAAAGTGTGACAAAACTCCTTTACCCGACCGTTGCACAGAAATTCGACACGACCTCCTCCCGTGTGGAACGCGCCATCCGCCATGCCATCGAAATCGCCTGGGACAGAGGAGATCTCGACGTGCTGAACTCCTATTTCGGATATACCGTCAACACCTGCAAGGGAAAACCCACCAATTCGGAATTTATCGCCCTCGTCACAGACAAGCTGCGCTTGCAGCAGAGAGCCGGAAACACGGAATATCTGAAATCAAAAGCAAACTGAATCCAAAGAAAAGTAAAAGATGCATAGAAAAAAACGAGGAATGCAGATATTACCGCATTCCTCATTGTTATTTAAATACTGTGCGTCACCTTGTCACGCAGTTCTGCCAGTTTGGAGGTGTTGAGCTTTTCGGCATTGTTCACCAGATAATCCGTTCCACGATACGCAGGAAAGGTAAACGGCGGATCATAACGAAGATTGACATACTCTCCGTCAATCTCAATGATGATCTCCAGCTCGTCCGGAAGTGCCGTCCCGTAACGTTTTTTGGTGTAATAGATATATTGGTTGATCTCCTCCTGCGACAGACTGCCGCCTACGACTGTGATCTTGAACATAACGCCGTCTCCTCTGCTTCACTAAGTATCTGGAATTTCCTCTACGCCTTGCTCCGGCTCTGGAGCAGTCCGAATACGATGCCGCAGACACCGCCTGTAATGTGTCCGAGCTGCGAAACATTGTCCTCCACTGTCAGCCCGGTCAGTACCTCCTGCCCGATGTAGATCAGCACCACGAGCAGCATCGTCAGCGGTATCTTTCCGCTGGAAACCGAGGTACACGAACACAGAATGATAAACAGGAACACAATACCGCTTGCTCCCAGTACACCCGTGGACGTAAACAGCACGTTGACAAGCCCGCTGAAAAACGCTGTGCAAAGTATCATCAGCGCAAGTTCCTTACTGCCGTACTTTTCTTCCAGAATAGGTCCGAGCAGAATAATCAGCGTGAAGTTGTTCACAAAATGCGTAATGTCCTTGTGACCGAAAATATGTGTGATGAGCCGTACATACTGCATCGGGTCTGTCCATGAGGTGTGATAGCAGACGAATATGGACTGGGTCGATGTACCGAGCGTCGCGTAGCCGAAGACCAGCACGATCAGCGACAGAACCGTAAATCCTACCGTGACCGGTGCGTTCATTTCGATCTTCGGAAGATTCAGTTTCATCGTCAGATCTTGGAATAACCGAAGCTGTTGACGATCGCATCTACCTTGGCACCGGATGCGCACAGCGGGCACTCCGAGGGAATGCTGCTCTTGTATTCCGGCAGATCTTCCATGGAGAATACAGAATCCACACGGATGCCGTTATAAACCGTGATTGCCGAGAAGATCGCTGCCACGCCCGCAAGCTTTCCCGAATAATACTGGAGGCACTCTACACAGCGGTTGATGGACTTGCCCGTGGAAATGCTGCTCATCAGGAGCAGGATCTCCTTGCCGTAGATGTTCTTCTGGAGATTGTCACGGAAGATCATCTGGTTGTTCATGTTCGTTTCCGGGGTGATGACAGCGATGTCCTGACCGCTGTTCAGACCGCCGCCTGTCTCACTCAGGTCACGGGCGAGGAATGCACCGATCATCTCCGTGCCCTCAAAGCAGAGGATCGTGTCGATCTGCTTCTGCATATAGACCTTGGAAAGTTCTCTTGCAGCTTCCCGTGCGGCACGGTACTGTGTCTTGGTCGTGGTCATATCCACATAGTAATTGACGTGCGAATGGTTCGTGGCAAAATGTCCGGGAATCAGTCCGAGCTTGACGCTCTTATTGTTCTTGGCAACAATTTCGATCATTCTGTTTTCCATAATGCGGCATCCTTTCATACAGAGCTGAATTCTGGCAGAGTCCCTGCACAGTCTGTATTTATTATAACAGAAGGCGACAGAAATGTCAATCCCCACTTTCAAAAGAAAAGCCGCCCGGAAATCAGATCTCCGGACAGCTCCCTATACAAACGGTTATCTGCCGCTTTCCTCTACCTTGCCGTCATCGTCTGCGTGATAATCGCCGTCGCCTTTCCGTACTGCAACCGCTTCGCTGACATCGGCAGCGGCATCGGTCGCAAGCTCTCTGCCCCTTTCGGCGGCATCGCCTGCCATTTCGCTGACTCCCTCTACTGCATCATCCGCCATATCCCTGATATCTTTCCCGACACGGGTCGTTGTCCGCATGGTGGTGCGCTTCTCTGTCTGCCGTGTCGTCCGGCTCGCTGTCTGACGGGCTGTACGCCCTGTGATCGTCACTGTCGTTTCCGGATACCTCGCCACCGGTTCATCTCGTCTGCCGCAGGCGGCACAGCTTATCAGACACGCCGCTGCACACAACAGATACAGCTTTCGTTTCATTTGCCCATCTCCCTTCCTGAGCCGCCAAAGCAGCTCCGTAACAGTATGCCCCCAACAGCAGCAGTTCATTCATGCTTTTGTTTTTATGTATCTGTATTATACTATTAGTAGAATCATCAAATTTCACTTTTGTGTAATATAGCTAAATCTACTGGTACGTTTATATGCAGTATACCGTTTTTCGCCCTAAGCTATTGCATTTTTTTATCAAATCTGGTATAATAAATTACGAACTTCAGATAACAGGAGGATGCCGCCAATGGGCGCTAAGGAAGAGTTTATTGAGATCTATCAGTCGAAGATCCAGCGCAAAGGTGCTGACAAACTTCTGGATTATCTCACAAGCGAGAACAGCGATTTCTTCACCGCACCGTCCAGCACACGCTATCATGGTGCCCACGAAGGAGGTCTGGTGGAACATAGTCTGAATGTCTACCACTGCCTCTGTGATTACCTCACCCGTGAACGCACCAAGGAACTGTACCGCATGGACTACAGCGAAGAAACAGTCGCACTCGTGGCTCTGCTGCATGACATCTGCAAGCTCAATTTCTATAAGATTGAGATGCGCAATGCCAAAAATGACAAGGGTGTCTGGGAGAAAGTGCCTTACTATACGATCGAGGATACGCTCCCTTACGGCCATGGCGAGAAATCTGTTTACATCATCTCAAGCTATATGCGCCTGTCAAGGGAGGAGGCTTTTGCCATCCGCTACCATATGGGCTTTTCCGGTGTCGAAGATAAGAACAGCATCGGCAAGGCGTTTGAGATGTTCCCGCTGGCATTCGCTCTGAGTGTTGCGGATATGGAGGCGACCTATTATCTGGAGGGAAGCCCCAAAAAATGATCCGGAAACTGTCCGGATTTATGAAATGGTATGTATAAGGAGAATGTAACAATCATGAGTTGGTACGAAAACGCGATCATCTATCACATCTATCCCCTCGGCTTCTGCGGTGCCCCCAAATTCAATGAGGGCGGCGAGCCTGTCAACCGTCTTGAAAAAGTCCTCGAATGGATTCCGCATTTTCAGGAAATGAATATCGACGCTGTCTACTTCGGACCCGTATTTGAATCCGTGGAACACGGCTATGATACAACAGATTACAAAATGATCGACCGCCGTCTCGGCACGAACGAAATGTTCAAAAACATCTGCGACAAGCTGCATGAAGCAGGCATCCGTGTCATTCTCGACGGCGTATTCAATCACGTTGGCCGCAAGTTCTGGGCTTTTACCGATGTGCAGCAGAACGGTCAGAATTCGCCTTACTGCTCATGGTTCCAGAATCTTAATTTCGGCGGACAGTCCCCCTGCGGCGATCCCTTCTGGTATGAGGGCTGGAACGGACATTACAATCTCGTCAAGCTCAATCTCCAGAATCAGAACGTTTGTGACCATTTACTTGATGCGGTCAACTACTGGATGGAGGAATTTAAGATCGATGGTATCCGCTTTGATGCGGCGGACTGCATCGACTTCAATTTCTTCAAGCGGATCCGCAGCTTCTGCAAAGGCAAGAATCCCGAATTCTGGCTCATGGGCGAGATCATCCACGGCGACTATAACCGCTGGGCAAATCCCGAAATGCTCGATTCCGTCACAAACTACGAATGCTACAAGGGAATCTATTCTTCCCATAACGATAAGAACTACTTCGAGATCGACTACTCGATCAACCGTCAGCACGGCACAAACGGCGGCATTTACCGCAATCTCAAGCTCTATACGTTTGTGGATAACCACGATGTCAACCGTATCGCTTCTGCTGTCAATGACAAGCGCTATCTCTACACGATCTATACACTGCTGTACTGTATGCCCGGTATTCCGTCCATTTACTACGGCTCGGAGTTCGGCATCGAGGGGCGCAAGGGACAGGGTCCCGATGCCGATGCGCCGCTTCGTCCGTGCCTGAATCTGGTCGAGGGCGAGGGCGATCTGAATCTGTACAGACATATCGTCCGTCTCGGTCGTGTGTACAGGGCTTATCCCGCACTTCGCACGGGCAGCTACAGAACGGTCATCATCCGCAACCGTCAGCTCGTGTTCGCAAAGGAACTCGGCGGACAGACGGTCTATGTATGCCTCAATCTGGACGATCAGCCCTTTGACTGCGAGTTCGGAACACATTATGACAGACTCGTTGACGTACTCGGCAGCAGCGCCGTTGATGTTTCGGGCGGCAATGCTCATGTACATATAGAGCCGTTCAGCTCCATGATTCTGGTGCATGACAATATTGAGAATCTTCCGCCCGAACCCAAGGAAGAACCCGTGGAAGAAGTCCGCGAGATCCACGAGGGTCAGCACTACCGCCACTACAAGGGCGGCAGATATACCATTCTCGGCGTGGCAACACACAGCGAAACGCTCGAAGATATGGTCGTTTACCGCAGCGAGGACGACAACAGCGTATGGGTTCGCCCCAAGGCAATGTTCATGGATAAGGTGAACAATCAGTACCGCTTTACACTCCTCGACGACTAAGCAGACTACAGGTGTTACAGGACCGGCAGCTTGTGCCGCACGAATTATGCTTTCTCCTAATCACACCTTTCATAGCAAAATTCCCGGAGGCGAAAACCTCCGGGAGTTTTGTTTATTGAGGAAAATACACCTTATCGGCAGTTCTCTCCGCCGCAGTTCTTGCCACAGTTCTCACCGCTGCCCGTGGTGGGGTCGGGATGATTGCTGCCGTTGTTCTGCTGTCTGGAATGCTTCTTGCTCATTCGGAATCTCTCCTCTCTCCGCACGTTCCGGACAAGTCCCTGCCGGAATGTGCGGCTTCCGTCCTGACCTGCCGTCGGAGCTTTGCCCCGCTGTCTGTAGTATGCTCCGCTTCGGCAGTATTATACATACGGTTCAATACAACTATCTGTAATTTCTCTATACATTTGTACAGCTTTAATATATTTATGTGCATTTCAAGAGAAATTCAGTTGACTTTTATACTGTTTTATGCTATAATAATTGTAGTTGTATTTGATCTATCACATGACAGAAGGGAGCTATCTTCATGAAACAATTTCAGTTTGCCTACTCGAATCTGAACAATCTGCGCCGTGAACTGACCAAGATCGACCTGTGGCGCAAATCCACCATCACTTCCCGCATGGTATTTCAGATCTTCTCCGAAATACTCGACAAACCGCTTCTGCAACAGATCAGCGATGCCATCCGTTCTGCTTTCCCCGACGCACTTTACATGGGCTGCACCACCAACGGCAGCATCTGCGCCGGCGAACTTGCCAAGTCCGATGTGGTCGTCGTCTGCAATATCTTTGAATTTCCCACCACACAGATTGATATGATGCAGTATCACCTCACAGATGACACTGCCAGAGATGTCGTGCAGGATTTCCTTGCCGAACTCGAAAAACGCCCGTGGGTCAAGGCTGTCGAAATGTTCGTCACCATCCGCGGTATGTCCATGACCGTTTTCTGCGATGAACTGCAAAAAGCCCGTCAGGATATCCGTATGTACGGCGGCGGTGCTTTCCTCAGCGACATCAATGACAATAACGCCAACGTCTTTTCCTGCAAGGGCGATTTCACCGACACAGGCGTGGTCTTTCTGCTGCTGGGCGGCGAGGATCTGCACGTCCGTACAACACATATTGCCGGCTGGAAACCCCTCGGCAAAACGTTCTGCGTCACCCGCGCAGAAAATAATCTCCTCTATGAACTCGACAATGCCCCTGCGTATCAGGTCTACTATAACTATCTCAATATCCGTAATGATGAAAATTTCTTCACAAATTCTCTTGAATTTCCGTTCTTCTATGAACATAACGGCATCAAGATCCTCCGTGCCCCCATTGCCAGCAATCCCGACGGTTCTCTGACCATGACCGCTGATCTGGAAGAAAATGTCGCTGCCAACCTTGCCTACGGCGACCCGTGGACGATTCTGGAAGAGATTCGCCATGACGGTGAAACGCTCCGTGATTTCTGCCCCGAAGCCATCCACATTTATTCCTGCGCCGCACGGCGCACGTTCTGGGGCGATGCCGAGATCAGCAAGGAAAGTATGCCCTTTCAGAGTATTGCCCCCACAACAGGATTTTATACTTCGGGTGAATTTCTGCGGACTGACGGCAAGATGAATCAGCACAATGTCACCCTCGTTGTCGCCGCCATGCGTGAGGGCGACCCGCCCGAGGAGGAAATGCGCCAGTTCCGCATGGAGGAACGTGACGTTTCCGGCAAGGTTTCCATGATAAGCCGCCTCGCACGCTTTATCGAAGCTGCGACCCGTGACCTTGAACAGGCAAATAATCAGCTTTCCGAAATGGCTGTCACTGACGGTCTGACCCGTATCTACAACCGCGCCGAGATCCAGCGGCGTATCAAAGAACGCCTGAAATCCGGCGAAACGCTTTCCCTGATTATGCTTGATATTGACAACTTCAAACACGTCAATGATGCGTTCGGGCACAAGGAGGGCGACGCTGTCATCATCGGTCTTGCCGATCTGCTGCGCCGTGCCACTGCCTGTGACAACTCAAGCGCCGCAGGACGATGGGGCGGGGAAGAGTTCATGGTACTCGTCCCCGAAAGTCTCGAACTTGCAACAAAATGCGCTGCCGACTGCGTGAAATATTTCGCAGAGATCAGTTTCCCCGCTGCCGGACATCAGACTGTCAGTGTCGGTGTCACACAGGCAAAGCCGGATGATACTCTTGATACTCTCCTTGTGCGTGTGGACAAGGCGCTCTACCAGTCCAAAACCGGCGGCAAGAACCGCTATACCGTGCTGTGATCCGCACAGCATACTTTTGAGAGGTGACACAGATGATGAATGAGGTTTTACTCGAAATGCCGGAGGAACACCGCAAGAAACTCGATGCGCTCTTTGAGGCATTCGATATTATCGCAGGCGGCTCAAATGTCTACCTTTGTGATATGCGCTATGATATTTCCCGCTGGTCACAGAATGCCGTGGATTATTTCGGACTGCCCGGTATGTACATGAAAGGGGCAGGGGACATCTGGGCGCAGCACGTCCACCCCGATGATCGTGAAAGCTATGCCCACAGCATTGCACAGCTCTTTCAGGGAGATGCCGCAGAACATGATATGCAGTACCGCGCCCGCGCCAAGGACGGGAGCTATACCGTGTGTACCTGTCGGGGCGTGATCGTCTGCAACCCCGACGGTCAGCCTGAATATTTTGCGGGAAGTATCCAGAATCACGGGCAGCTCAGCTATGTGGACACGACCACAGGGCTTCGCAGTCTCTACGGCTTCTTCGATGATCTGCGCTCTATGTTCTTCCGCAAAGACCCCGGCGCGATCATTCAGATCGGTCTGTCGTCCTTCTCCAACGTCAACGACATCTACGGCTATACATTCGGCAACTCCGTCCTGCACGAGATCGCCAACCGCCTGCGCATTCACTTCGCCAACAAGGGCGATGTCTACCGCATGGACGGCACCAAGTTCGCCGTGATTACACACGTCCTCTCTCCGGATGAGCTGAGCAGTCTCTACAAAGAATTCAAGCGGCGCATGGCACATGATTTCGTGATCGAGGGTAAGCGGATCAGCCTTCCCCTCAATGCAGGTATCGTCATGGTGGACAACTTCGACATCAGCACCGAAACGGTTTACAGTTGCCTGAAATACGCCTACTACGATTCCAAAAGCAGAAAGCTCGGCGATGCGGTCATCTTTGCCGATGCCCTCACCGACGATAACCGCCACTATGTCGAGAAACTCAACGTCATCAGAAACAGCGTCACCCAGAACTGCAAGGGCTTCTTCCTCTGCTATCAGCCGATCATGGACGCAAAGACCGAACAGCTCAAAGGCATGGAGGCACTCCTGCGCTGGAAAAGCGAGGATTACGGCACAGTTCCGCCCATTCAGTTCGTACCGATCTTAGAGCAGGACACGCTCTTTCCTGAGCTTGGGCGCTGGATTCTGCGCACGGCTATGGAGGACGGCAAACTTCTGCTCGGAAAGTATCCGAAATTCCTGATGAATGTCAACCTGTCCTATGCCCAGCTCGAAACCAGCTCGTTTGTGAATGACGTGATACAGCTCCTTGATGACACGGGTTTCCCGCCCGAAAATCTCTGTCTGGAAATCACCGAACGCTGCCGTATGCTCGATATGTCCCTGCTCAAAAATATGTTCAAGATTTTTCGGGAAAAAGGCATCAAAGTGGCTCTGGATGACTTCGGCACGGGTTTCTCCTCACTCGGACTGCTGCGTGAAGTCCCCGTGGATACGGTGAAAATCGACCGTGAATACGTCAAGAACGTGGAGAACAGCTCCGCCGATCAGAGTACTATCCGTTCGATTTCGGGACTTGCCGAATCGTTCCGCACGGAGATCTGCGTGGAAGGCGTGGAAACTGCCGAAATGCGGGATTTCCTCCGACAGTATCAGAATGTATCCAGCTTGCAGGGTTACTACTACTCCAAGCCCATTCCGATGGATGAGTTCATTCAGAAGTACCTGACAGGCTCTGCACCTGCGGCGTGATACGGCTTTCAGGATTACAACAATGCCCCCGATGCCTGCGCAGCGGGGGCATGATTATGTATGTACCGAAATTACAGCTTCACAGCATTGACCACGCTGCGCACATGAGCGACTTCTTCTTTTTCTTCCTCCGTCACAAAACCGTCACTGCGCACAATGATCTCACAGACAAGCTCGATCAGATCCACAAATGCATCGGCAAGACGGGTACTGCTCTCCCGCAGACGTGTGATGCCGTCAGTCAGCTCTCTGTCAAAGTTCTCGTTTCCCAGCATCTCCGCACAACTGTCGTATACCTGCTCCAGTTCGCCGCTGTCGTAGTCAAACCCGAACAGCTTGTTGAGATATGCAACCTCTCTGTCACTCACCCAGCCGTCCGCTGTGATCGTGCGCAGCAGAATGCTCACAAGCAGCTCCGCATAGTAATCCTCCATTGCGCCGTAAGTATCTTCGTCCCACAGTGTCGCATTGGCAATTGCCTCACAGCCCATCAGAAATTTGTCAAATTTCAACTGAAAACTCTCTGCGCTGATGTCCAGATCTTTCATAATACTTCCCCTTTCTTTCTAAGGTATAATCATCCAATTATTATTATACTAAATTTTCCTGAGAATGTCAACCGCTTTTGAAAATTTTGTTCTGCGTCCTCTCTGTCCCGTGCGCTCCGGTTTGCATTATAATTCATCTGTTTTCCCTATATACAGCCAAAATGAATGTCTGTGCTGCTTATCTTCGCACTTTATACAAAAAAGAAAAGTAAATTTTTCATTCTGCACAAAAAATAGACTTCCTCGGAATCTGGAGAAGTGACGGAATGCGCAGGATATTTTGTCCTGTGCAAAGTGACTCGACCGCCGCAATACTTGGTGTATTGCAAGGAAGAGGCACAAAGCACAGGGCAAAAGAGACAAGCAGAACGGCGCTTCGGAAGTTTCCGAGGAAGTCTAATACAGATATCCCCCTTCACCGACCGATGCCTGACGGAATACAGCTATTTTTCATCAAAAGCAAATAAAGGTCAATCTTTGTGAAATGGTTGACAAACTTTGTGTTTCGGTGTATAATAGAAATATCTATAAACCGAAAGGAATGATGACAATGGGTCTGACACTGACCGAAAAAATCCTCCGTGCGCATCTGGTGGACGGCGAACCTGTCAAAGGACAGGAAATCGGTATCCGCATCGACCAGACACTCACACAGGATGCAACCGGTACAATGGCATATCTCGAATTTGAGGCAATGGGTGTTCCCCGTGTGCGCACAGAACGCAGCGTGGCTTACATCGACCACAACACCCTCCAGAACGGCTTTGAAAATGCCGACGATCATCGCTTTATCGGCTCTGTTGCCAAGAAGCACGGCATCTACTTCTCCCGCCCCGGCAACGGTATCTGCCATCAGGTACATCTGGAGCGTTTCGGCATCCCCGGCAAAACTCTCATTGGCTCCGACTCCCACACCCCCACAGGCGGCGGTATCGGTATGATTGCCATCGGCGCAGGCGGTCTGGACGTGGCTGTTGCTATGGGCGGCGGTGCTTACTACATCACTTATCCGAAAATCGTTAAGGTCAACCTGACCGGCAAGCTCTCTCCGTGGGTCGCTGCCAAGGACGTGATCCTCGAAGTTCTGCGCCGTCTGTCCGTCAAGGGCGGTGTCGGCAAGGTCATCGAGTACGTCGGCGAGGGTGTAAAGACCCTCTCTGTGCCGGAACGTGCCACGATCACCAATATGGGCGCTGAACTCGGTGCTACGACATCGATCTTCCCCTCCGATGAAATCACCAAGGCATTCCTCGAAGCACAGGGAAGAGGCGAAGTCTGGAGCGAACAGAAGGCGGATGACGATGCCGTTTATGATGAAGTCGTTGAGATCAATCTCTCCGAACTCGAACCCCTTGCAGCATGTCCGCACTCTCCCGATAACGTGAAGTCTGTCAGGGAAATTGAACAGGAAAAGGGCGGCAAGCTCAAAGTCGATCAGGTCTGCATCGGCTCCTGCACCAACTCCTCTCTGCTCGATATGATGAAAGTCGCTCATATCCTCAAGGGCAAGACCGTACATCCCGACGTTTCCCTTGCCATTGCGCCCGGTTCCAAGCAGGTTCTTAACATGATGGCAGATATGGGTCTGCTCTCGATCATGATTGATGCAGGTGCCCGTATCCTCGAATCTGCCTGTGGTCCGTGCATCGGCATGGGACAGTCCCCTAACTCCGGCGGTATCTCCCTGCGTACTTTCAACAGAAACTTCCTCGGTCGCTCCGGTACCAAGGACGGTCAGATCTATCTCGTATCTCCCGAACTTGCCGCAATTTCCGCTGTGACAGGCTTTCTGACTGACCCTCGTGAGATCGGCGAAATGCCCGAATTTGTTCTTCCGGACAAGTTCACCGTGCATGACAATATGATCGCTCTCCCTGCTTCCGAAGAAGAGGCGGATTCGGTGGAGATCCTGCGTGGTCCGAACATCAAGCCCTATCCTGAGACAGCACCGCTGGAAGCTTCCATCACTGCTCCCGTTTCCCTCAAAGTCGAGGACAATATCACCACCGACCACATCATGCCCGCAGGCGCAAAAATCCTGCCGCTGCGTTCCAATATTCCTGCAATTTCCCAGCACTGCTTCACCGTCTGTGATGAGACTTTCCCGACCCGTGCAAAGGAACTTGGTAAGTCCATCATTGTCGGCGGCGCAAACTACGGTCAGGGTTCTTCCCGTGAACACGCCGCACTTGCTCCGCTGTACCTCGGCATCAAGGCGGTTCTGGTCAAGAGCTTTGCCCGTATCCACAGAGCAAACCTCATCAATGCAGGCATTCTCCCGCTGACATTCGTCAACGAGGCGGATTATGACAGCATTTCGCAGGGTGATGTGCTGGAACTCGCAGACGTTCGTGCCAAGGTCGAGGCAGGGGAACAGCAGCTCACCGTTCTCAACAAGACCACAGGCAAGGAAATCCCCGTTCTCTGTGAACTCACCGGCAGAACCAAGGACATCATGCTTGCAGGCGGTCTGCTGGATTATACCAGAGAAAATCTGAAATAATGAATGCGTTTGCCATCAAACTCGAAAACGACCGCATTTTCCGGGAGGGCAGCTTCCCGGAGATGCGCTCGGAGTTTGCAGAGCCTGCGGAACCTGCCCCCGTGCAGCGTTCGGCAGCGTTTCGTGTTTCGGAACATACCCTGCGGACGGATACGATCTCGGCTGTGCTGCAATTCGCAGGCAAGCGGGTCTGTGCGCTGAATTTTGCCAATGCCAATTTTCCCGGTGGAGCTTACATCCTCGGCGGCAATGCACAGGAAGAGGCACTCTGCCGTGCATCGCTCCTGTTCTACACGATTCGCACGGTAAAGCGCTACTATATCCGCAATCAGCTTCATGTCCTGCCTGATTACACGGACGGCATGATCTGGTCTGAGGGCGTTCCGATCATTCGGGACAATCACGGAAATCGTCTGGAACAGCTTGTTTCCTGCGATTTTATCACCTGTCCCGCTGTCAATCGGACATTCGCAAAATTCCTGTTCTCCAAAAATAAACTTGACAGCACCATGCAGCACAGAATCACACAAATCATCGCCCTTGCTGCACTGAAACAGCCGGACATTCTGGTGTTAGGTGCCTTTGGGTGCGGTGTGTTCGGCAATCGCCGGGAAACCGTCTATCGGCAGTTTGAACAGGCGATCAACCAATATCTTCCCGATACGGTCAGGGTCATCTTTGCTGACCCGCACAGCAGGTAATTGCGTATGAACAAATTTTTAGCAATTGTTATTGCCGTTCTCCTCAATGTCGCAATCTCTGCTTTCCGCATTCTGAAATCCCGTGCAGCAGAGGAAGAGGACAATATCACAATGGACGGCATTTTCAGCAAAGTCATCGGCTGGGTACTGATTCTGGGGTTTGGCACAGTCGCCTTTGCCCTGGGTGCCAACGGTTACGGAACGATGTTTTCTATCGGGATGTTTGGAATCTTTTGCATTCCGGCTCTGTTTATTGAAAAGCATGTCTTTCATGCAGAACCCAACCGTGACGATTGGTTCAAGCACGGTTTTGTAGCTGCACTTTCCATTTTCTGTCTGATAATGGGTGGCTGAAAGTAAATTCTGCCAGCCATTACGATTTCACGATCTTATAAGGAGGTAATTTCCCATGGATAAAATCAAAATAACCACCCCGCTCGTCGAGATGGACGGCGACGAGATGACCCGCATCCTCTGGCAGTGGATCAAGGATATTCTTATCAATCCTTACGTTGAACTCAACACCGAGTACTATGACCTCGGTCTGACCCATCGTGAGGAAACCAAGGATCAGGTAACTTTCGATTCCGCTGAGGCAACCAAAAAGTACGGCGTTGCTGTCAAGTGCGCTACCATCACGCCCAATGCGGCTCGTATGCCCGAGTACAATCTTTCCCAGATGTGGAAATCCCCGAACGGCACAATTCGTGCGATTCTGGACGGCACGGTGTTCCGCACGCCCATTCTCGTCAAGGGCATCACACCGTATATCCCCACATGGACAAAGCCGATCACCATCGCCCGTCATGCTTACGGCGATGTGTACAAGAATACCGAAATGCAGATCAAGGGCGGCGGCAAGGCGGAACTTGTCTACACCGACAAGGACGGCAACGAAACTCGTCAGCTTATCTATGATTTCGGCACGGAGGACGGCGTGATTCAGGGTCTGCATAACCGTGACAATTCCATTGCGGGCTTCGCACGGGCTTGCTTCAACTACGCACTTGACCTCAAGCAGGATATCTGGTTCGCTTCCAAGGATACCATTTCCAAGCAGTACGATCACAGATTCAAGGATATTTTTGCGGAAATTTTCGAGAATGAGTACAAGGAGAAATTTGAAGCAGCGGGCATCGAGTATTTCTACACGCTGATCGACGATGCGGTTGCCCGTGTGATTCGCTCCAACGGCGGCTTTATCTGGGCTTGCAAGAACTACGACGGCGATGTGATGAGCGACATGGTTTCCACCGCTTACGGTTCTCTGGCAATGATGACTTCCGTTCTGGTTTCCCCGACCGGCGTTTATGAGTATGAAGCAGCGCACGGCACGGTACAGCGCCACTACTACAAGCACCTCAAGGGCGAGGAGACTTCCACTAATTCCGTGGCAACGATCTTTGCATGGAGTGGTGCGCTCCGCAAGCGCGGTGAACTCGACAAGAATCAGGCACTGATGGACTATGCCGACAAGCTCGAAAAGGCGACCATTCAGACCATCGAGGACGGCGTGATGACCGGCGACCTGTATGCGCTCTCTTCTCTGGAGAACAAGCGTAAGGTCAATTCCCGTGAATTTCTGGAGGAAATCAACACCCGTCTGGAAGCACTGATGAAGTGAGGCGAGCTTTGCTATGTCAAAACAGGTGATCTCCACTCCTGTGATTCGCCGTCTGCCGAGATATTATCGTTTTCTGGGAGATCTGGAACATGAAAAGGTCGAACGTATTTCTTCACGGGAGCTTGCGCTGAGAATGGGGCTTTCCGCTTCACAGATCCGGCAGGATTTCAACTGCTTCGGCGGGTTCGGACAGCAAGGCTACGGCTATCATGTCAAGGAGCTGCGGGAGATCATCGGCGGCATCCTCGGCGTGCGTGAAAAGACAGGCGTGATTCTGATCGGTGCGGGCAATCTCGGAAAGGCAATCGCAGCACACGTTGATTTTCAGAAGTGCGGTTGCAGTCTGATCGGTATTTTTGACAGTGATCCGCTGCTTGCCGGAACCAGTACGGCGGGCATCCCCATCATGCCGATGGAAACCCTTGACAGCTTTTGCCGTCAGCATAAGCCTTCGGTTGCTGTGCTGTGTATTCCCAAAGAGGCGGCGCAGACACTGGTAGAAATCCTGATCTCTTACGGAATCGGCGGATTCTGGAATTTCAGTCATTTTGATCTGCGTGTCAATAACCCCGATGTTATTGTGGAAAATGTACATCTCGGCGACAGTCTTATGACACTTGCTTTTTGTATGCATCAGGAGTAATAGAAAAGGGAGAGCAACAGCTCTCCCTTTTCCTACTTATTTCAATAGAGAAAGACCTCTCCGATCACTCGGAGAGGTCTTTTTGAAAAACGTTGATCACTGAGAATCAGAATTAGTCATTCTTCTTCTTGGATACCAGTGCTACGCCGCCCAGAACAGCAACTGCTGCTGCTGCACCTGCGATCGGCAGAACATCAGACGCACCGGTCTTCGGGGATGTGCCGGTTGTTGCAGTTCTTGCAGTTGCAGCCGGAACAGCCTTATAGGTGGTCTGAGTATAGTAGTTGTCGATATGCGGATTCATGCTTCTTGCTCTGGTGGTTGCCTTCGGCAGAGTAGCAGTTACATATCTGAATGTAGTTGTTGTGGTAGCAACAGTAGAAGCTGTGGTGGGCTTCGCTGTGGTCTCTACCGGCTTAGCAGTTGTGGGTTTAGTGGAAGTAGAAGTAGAAGTAGATGTGGATGTAGTTGTAGTTGTAGTAGATGTGGAAGTGGATGTAGAAGTAGATGTGGTGGTAGTAGATGTAGAAGTAGAAGTGGATGTAGATGTAGATGTTGTGGTAGTAGCCTCAGTTGTTGTGGTAGCAGAAGTTGTAGTCTCACCAGCCACAATTCTGATAAAGCCGTCAACACCGTTTACATCAAATGTAGTTGTGCCATCATCACCCTTAGCCTCACAAATCAGCTTGTTGCCAGACAGACCCGTGTTCAGGAACTGGATCGGGAACTCATCGCCGGGCTTTGCAGTGGACGGAACTTCAAATACTCCAAGGATATACTCCTCGTAGGTCTTCGGAGTGCTGGAGCCCCATGCTACCCATGTTACGTTGTCGCCACCACTTGCCTTGGTATCGAACTCAGCAGCAGCCTTCAGCTTAACGCCGCTTGCAGTAGCCAGATTCTCATACGGTTCAGCATCATCAGCAATCGTATAGTTCAGAGCGCTCTTGAAACCGAACTCAAGAGTAGTGATACCGGGGTTCGGAGTAACCTTGATAACTACCGGAACCTTATAGCTTGCAGCAGTCAGCTCGTCCATATCAACTGTAACCTGACCAATTACGATATCGCAATTGCCAGAAGCGCCATTCCATTCCTGTGTTGCTGCGGACGCAGACAGCGCTGCAGAACTTGCTACTGTAGCGATCGCTGCCACTGCAGCGAACAGCTTCTTAACGTTATTCGTCTTCATTTCAGTTCATTTCCTTTCAAATGAGAGTTTTTTATTTGCAGCCGCCGCACCACCGTACGGCGGCTAACAATCGTACATAAAATCAGATTCTAAAGTGACTTTTGCTTACTCAGCAACTTCCTTCAGCAGACCGTCATTAACAGCGATTGCCTTGGAGTACTCAGGATAATTAGAAGTGATGATACCCTTTCTTGCGAAGGTGTAGTCATTGCCTGCCTCATCCTTAACGGTTACGCCTGCATCGTTGATCCATCTTGTGCCGAAGGCATCAACACCGCGACGTGCTGCATACTGGAAGATGGAAGTTGCATCCTTAGCATCAACCTTGATCTCATTTGCGATGTCCTCACCGGTTGTTGTCTCAGTGTCGATATCGCCAAGGAAGATAACGAAGTTCTCCATGTCAGCAGCCAGTACTTCGCTTGCCGGCAGAATTTCCTTTACGTCAGAGAAGTCAGTAAACTTACGAGCGTTCTCAATACCTGTACCAACCTGTGCAGCGTGGATCAGCGCAAGAGTACCATCTCTGGAGTCAGACAGACCATCAAGGTTCAGATCGCCCTTGACACCAATGTAGATTGTTACACGAACAGGAGTACCATTCTTGGTAATTTCGCCGTTAGCATCATGCTCACGACCGGTTACAACAGTCTTGCCGTCGTACAGCAGAGTGAACTGTGCTGCAACATAGGTCTGTCCAGCGTTTGCGAATGCCTTTGCCGGGGAGAAGTCCTTGCCGTAGTCCTCAATGCCGTTCAGAGTTGCACCGAAGGAACCAAGTGTGAACTTAGCGTAGTCGATTGCTTCCTTGCTCTCGTTGGAGGTTGCACCGGCAGCAACGATCTTGGTCATGTCAAATGCTCTTGTATCGTGGGAGAAGAAGAACTTCACGCCTGCACCCGCATTGGTAACGGTCACATTCATGTCAACTTCGCCTTCAACAGTCTTGGGAGTCGTGTCAGTCTCAGGGGGATTGGTCGGAGTTTCCGGCTGCTCATCAGTTGCGGTCGGAGTCTCTACCTGATCGGTTGCAGTCGGAGTCTCTACCTGATCGGTTGCGGTCGGAGTCTCTACCTGATCGGTTGCGGTCGGAGTCTCTACCTGATCGGTTGCGGTCGGAGTCGCTACCTGATCGGTTGCGGTCGGAGTCGCTAGCTGATCGGT